>JAZFSS010000084.1:0-6405 GCA_036446275.1 Gammaproteobacteria bacterium
CTGAAGGCGGATTTGGTGCTGCTGGCCATGGGATTCGTTCACCCGGTTCATGAAGGGTTGTTAAAGGAGTTAGGCGTGGCCCTGGATCCGCGTGGCAATATCCTTGCGGATACGGAAAACTACCAGACTTCCATTCCAAAAGTGTTTTCCGCCGGCGATATGCGCCGGGGTCAATCGCTGGTAGTTTGGGCTATCCTTGAAGGGAGACAATGCGCCCGCGCCGTTGACGAATTTCTGATGGGCCACAGCGATCTGCCGCGTTAATTCCAGCGCTTTATGGGATGCGTAGCCCGTCACAAGACACGCTGCGAATACCTGCGGCGCTGCGCAATCCTGCTTCGCTTGCAGGGCCAGGGCTCGCCTTCCCTGGCGAGCCCGCTTGGTGTTGTACACCTCGCCCCTGTACGCTCGGCGGCCGCTTCCCTGCGGCCGACGGTCGTGTAACGGGCTACGCATCCCAACTCGTTTAATGGGGTCAGACCCCACTTCATTTTACAGGCCAAGGCACCACATGACGCAACTAAAAAACGACCGGCTGTTGCGCGCATTACTGCGCCAATCCGTGGATGTAACTCCGGTTTGGATCATGCGCCAGGCAGGGCGCTATCTTCCGGAATACCGACGCAGCCGTGAAAAAGCCGGCAGTTTTTTAAATCTTTGCACGACCCCTGAGCTTGCCTGCGAGGTTACCTTGCAGCCCTTGGATCGCTTTGCGTTGGATGCCGCCATATTATTTTCGGATATTCTTACAGTGCCCGATGCCATGGGGCTGGGTTTGTATTTTGAAGAGGGCGAAGGCCCGCGCTTCCAGCGGCCTATTCGATCAGAGCAGGATATCTCTGCGCTTGGGAATCCCGATCCGGAGACCGAACTCCGTTATGTAATGGACGCAGTGCGTTTAATTCATCAAGAACTGGACGGCCGTGTTCCGCTGATTGGATTTTCCGGTAGTCCGTGGACCCTTGCCACCTATATGGTGGAAGGAAAAGGCAGTAAAGAGTTTGCCAAAACCAAGACACTGCTGTTTAACGAACCCAAAGTCTTACATCAATTGCTGGCCAAGCTTGCCGATGTGGTGACCGCATATTTGAATGCACAAATTGCCGCAGGTGTTCAGGTTGTAATGCTATTTGATACTTGGGGCGGGGCCTTAAGTACCGCGGATTACCTCGAGTTTTCCCTCGACTACATGGAACGGATTGTTACAGGCCTGACGAAGGAACGGGATGGTGCAAGGGTGCCGGTAATCTTGTTTACCAAGGGCGGTGGCCAATGGCTTGAAGCGATGGCCAAGACCGGGGTGGATGCGGTGGGCATTGACTGGAGCACCGATCTTGGCGAAGCCCGGCGCCGGGTAGGGGATAAAGTGGCGTTGCAGGGCAACCTTGATCCCGCGGTACTGTATGCAGACGAGGCGCGGATACGGAGCGCCGTCACCGATACCTTGGCAAGCTACGGCAGTGGGTCAGGCCATGTGTTTAATCTTGGCCACGGTATACACCCTACTATCGACCCGGATCACGTGGCGGTGTTGGTGGATGCGGTGCATGAAATGAGTGCGCAATACCACACGTAAAAGGGGTCAGAGCCGAGTTTTCCAGAACGCTAAGAAGAATAGTTACTTAGCCAAGTGGAAAATCGGGTCCGACCCCGTTCCCCTTTTAACGCACCTCGCTCAACAGCCGGTCGATCATCCCCTCCGCTTGAGAAAGATAACCACCGCCGAAAAGATTTAGATGATTAAGGATATGGTAAAGGTTATAGAGGGTTTTACGCACGGAATACCCTTCGTCAACTTGCCAAATATCCCGGTACGCCCCATAGAAACGGCCACCAAAACCGCCAAACAGTTCGGTCATGGCAAGGTCCGCCTCGCGGTCTCCATAATAAACCGCCGGGTCGTAGATGACCGGCTCCCCGTCGGACATGATGGCGAAGTTCCCGGACCATAGATCACCATGTAATAAAGATGGTTCCGGGTCATGATCTTTTAACAGGAATGGCAACGAATCCAGGAGTTGGCCACCACGCTTTTGCAAGCGGCCTCCAAATCCGTTTTGTCCCGCTAATTCCAATTGGTATCCGAGCCGCAAATCACGCCAGAAGGTGACCCAGTCATCCGTGTAAGTATTTAACTGAGGCGTAGAGCCAATGGTGTTATCGGTCTCCCAACCGTAGCGGGGTCCCATGACACGATGCATGGCCGCCAGTCCCCGCCCTAGAGTGTCCATGCCGCCGCGGCCGCCACCCAAATCCAGATACTCGAGCACCAAGTAGGCGTTATTTCCTTGTTCGCCCCAACAAATCGGCTGGGGTGCTCGTAAGGTCTTGCTGCTTATAATTTCCTGCAAACCTCGGGCTTCCGCTGCAAACATTGGGAGCTGACTGGAGTGGTTTAGTTTTATGAAGTAGTCACATTGTGAACTGCGTAACCGGAACGCCTGGTTGATGCAGCCGCCGCCGATGGAATCCCGGCCCTGGGGAGATACCCGGTCACCGGTAACGTTTACGATGTTTTCGCAAATGGAATCCCAAAGTGCCGTCATGGAATTAATCCTCGAAAACTGGGGTCAGAGCCGAGTTTTCCAGAACCGTCTTTAGGTTAGTTGTTTGACCAGGTAGAAAATCGGGTCTGACCCCGATTACATTGATAAGCGCTGATGCAGGGGGCTACTGCGTGGAAAATGAGCGAGCAAGAATTCCATTTGGTCCGCCAGCACTCGTCGTCCCTGTAAATAAATGTACTCGGCGTGGGTAGGGGTGAATGGTACCGCGATCAGCTCAACCCCCGCCTGCTCCGGACTACGGCCTGCCTTATGATTGTTGCAACGTTTGCAAGCGGTTACTACGTTGTTCCACGCGTCAGTCCCGCCCTGGCTCAGGGGCCGTACATGGTCCCGGGATAGATCCCTAATGCGATAGCGCTCACCACAATATAAACATAGATGGGCATCCCTTTTAAAAAGCGCCCTGTTATTCAGGGGTGGAATATATGCGTCACGAGCCTTGGCCAGAGTATGATTGTTGCCTCGTGTAGCGACGATGGAATTGACGTCGACGATGCTTCGGATTCCCGTTCGGGCATTCCACCCGCCCCGAATCTGGTATAGCAGGGTGCCGCAGGTGTAGGCCACTTGATCTAAGTAATACAGACGTACCGCCTCCCGATAGGTAACCCACTCAAGGGGCATACCAGCGATGTCGGTTCGCAGCACCTGGTTACTTAGATCGTACATAGTAACGACGGACTTTTTTAGTTGTAAGGGTTTACCTCAAAAATATTTTCGTATTAATGTCAGAAATGACGTCAAAAGTAAAATATTAACGCCGAAAAAAAGGAAAGAATATGATCTATCGGTAGGTGTTCCATTCAGATTACTGACTCCGGCCTCGGCGTATGCGCCGGCGCCGGCGATGCCCTCGGCGGCCGCCGGTGGTGGTATGATCCTACCCGGTAGGGCGCGGAGATTGGCCGTACATTGGATACCGTAGGACGCCGGTTTGGCTCAATGGACCGCTAAACTCTTGGGTCTTATGCACAATTACGCTTAGGAAAGGGTCAAGTGGTGGTAAAAACATAACGGCATCAAAGATATTTGGACTTGTTTATATAACCAATTGTTTTAAAAGGGAAGATATTTTTGGTTAGGATTTGATCAACTCAACAAAAATGTAACAATTACGTGGATTACCGACGCTTGATCCCAATTGTTCCACAAAGTTATCCACCGAATCTGTGGAAAAACCCTAAGCCCGAACTGGCAGAGGCAGTTAGCGCAATCCCATCATCAAACTTATGAGTTTTGTCGCCTAACTTGCCACCGGATTCCGTGACAAATCAGATCCACCCACCGAACTTCTCTGCTGCGTCCATGGGGCGGCCCATTCTACGTGTTGCAGTCCCCTCGCCTCTTTATCAGACCTTCGACTACCTTGTTCCGGCAAATGTAGACCCCAGGGAATTGATGGCCGGCGTACGGGTGCGGGTCCCGTTTGGGCGCACCCGCAGTATAGGCGTGCTATTGGAAATGGCTGGCTCGAGTCCTATTGCCGACGGGCGACTGAAAACCGCCGAAGCAGTATTAGACCAGGAACCGGTGGTGACGCCGGAAATCTTAGCCCTGGCCCGGTGGGCAAGCGGTTATTACCACTACCCCCTTGGTGAGGTTCTTGCGGCAGTGCTGCCGGTGGCGCTTCGAACTGGCCGGCGCCGTAGATCAGGTCGATTGAACTGGGCGGTGACGGAGTCAGGCCTCCTCGTGGATGTTGCCACCCTGGACCGAGCGCCCCGCCAAGCCGCGGTACTGAACGTATTGCTACAACACCCGCAAGGGTTGGATCGTGAGGCGCTGGTGGCACTGGTGGGTACGCCGGATTCGGCATTGGCAGCGCTACGGAAAAAAGGTTGGGTGGCGCGCACTGAAGCGCAGGTCACAGACCCGACCCCGGCAGTTTCGCCCCAGATCAGCCCGACATTGACCCAAGCCCAATCGAAAGCGGTGGATCGGGTAAGTGCGGCACTGGATCGGTTCGGAGTGTTCCTGCTGGACGGTGTAACCGGTAGTGGTAAAACCGAGGTATATCTACGTCTGGCTGAGACCGTACTGGCAAAACAACGCCAAGTGCTTATTCTCGTCCCGGAGATCGGCCTTACCCCGCAGTTAGTAGACCGGGTTCGACGACGCCTCGGCGCCCGGTTGGCCGTGCTGCATTCCGGACTTAGCGATGGCGAACGCCTGGATGCCTGGCAGATGGCTCGTAGCGGCGATGCGGCCATCGTGCTTGGGACCCGATCCGCGGTGTTTACACCGCTGGCACGACCCGGATTGCTCATTGTGGATGAGGAGCATGATGCCTCTTTAAAACAGCAGGAGGGATTTCGATACTCTGCCCGGGATCTGTTGGTTTGGCGGGCACGGCATTTGGATATTCCTGTGCTACTGGGTTCCGCGACGCCATCTTTAGAAAGCCTCTATAACGTCCAGCAGGGCCGCTATACCGAATTACGGCTGCCCGATCGGGCCGGCGATGCCCGGCCCCCGCGTATTCAATTGCTGGATATGCGCAAGGAACGCCTGGAAGACGGGTTGTCGAGGCCAATGTTGGAGCGGATTGAGCAACACCTGTCTAGGGACGGTCAGGTCATGTTGTTTTTGAATCGACGTGGCTATGCGCCCACGCTGCTTTGCCATGAATGCGGGTGGTCGGCACAATGTCGCCGTTGCGACGCGCGCATGGTAATGCATCAGTCACGAGGCCAGTTGCGCTGCCATCACTGCGGCGCACAGCGCATTTTGGATGCTCGCTGCGGCCAGTGTGACAGCGCCGACCTGCGACCCATAGGCCAAGGCACAGAGCGGGTGGAGCAGGCCCTGGCACGAAACTTTCCCGGACAAACCCTGATACGTATTGATAGGGACAGTACCCGCCGTAAGGGAAGTCTGGAAAAAATGCTGCAAATGGCCCGCTCCGGTAAGGGTCGCTTATTATTGGGGACCCAAATGTTGGCGAAGGGACATCACTTTCCCGACGTCACATTGGTCGGGATTTTAGATGCGGATAGCGGATTGTATGGCGCCGATTTCCGGGCCAGTGAGCGCATGGCCCAGTTGATTGTTCAGGTGGCCGGTCGTGCCGGTCGCGCGCGGCGTGCCGGCGAAGTATGTATCCAGACCCATCACCCGGACCATCCCCTGTTGCAGCTATTGCTAACCGAGGGTTACAGCGGCTTCGCGCAAGCAGCGCTTGCCGAGCGTCAGGCGGCGCAGCTCCCTCCCCATGCCAGCCTGGCACTGTTGCGCGCCGAGGCGATTAACCGGGAAATGCCGTGGAGTTTTCTGGAACAGGCGCGGGATCTGGCGCAAGCCGATGGCGCACCGGGAGTGGAGTTGTGGGGCCCAGTGCCGGCGCCAATGGAACGGCGCGGTGGGCGTTACCGCGCCCAATTAGTGCTGCAGGCGAATCGGCGCAAAGATCTACAGTGTCTATTGCAGGTTTGGGTACGGCGCCTGGGAACACTGAAGGGGGCGCGCAAGGTGCGCTGGTCCGTGGATGTGGACCCCGGAGATACCCTATAAAAATAATAAAGGGGACAGATTTGAAATCTGTCCCCTTTTGTATCCAGTCGCAAGGTAACCCTCTCTAAGGGCTGTTTTGTTTACCCTTAGTTCGCGTCAGGATCGTTGGTAAGCCACGCAGCCAAACCGACTCCCAACAATATAATGGTCGTACCGATCCACGCGCCTGAGGTCATGCCCCAGTATTTACGTTCCTCTTTTTTAGCGGCGTTCAGGGTGTAATCCCGGACCGGCGTCAGATCCATCACGGTGTACTGTCCGCCCAAGGCGTTGGATACCTGGGTAACCCGGAACGCACTTTCGGAACCCGTCCCGCGATTGTGTCTCG
>JAZFSS010000085.1:0-4061 GCA_036446275.1 Gammaproteobacteria bacterium
CGGCGCACATCGTCTGGGGCAGGCCGTTACGTCCCTGGGCAGCACCCTGGTAATGAAAGTTTTGTCTCCGCAACCGCTGTTCGCGGGCAAGCTGGGGGTTTATAGCCACCGCCTGGGAAATATCTGGTTAGCAGGCGGGGCGTCGAATAGCGGCGGCGCTGTATTGGAAAAGTATTTTTCGGCGCCGGGTTTGGAGCGCCTTACTGCTTGCCTGCAACCGGACCGGAAAACCGGCCTCGATTACTATCCGTTACTGCATCCAGGCGAACGATTTCCGGACCCGGATCCAGGGCTCTCTCCGCGTCTGGAGCCCCGCCCGGCCTCCGACACGGAATTCATGCAGGGGATGTTGGAAGGCATGGCGCGCATCGAGTGCCGAGGGTACCAGGTACTGCGAGAGCTTGGCGCTCCGTATCCAGACTCCGTACTCACTGTGGGCGGTGGGTCTCGAAACCAACCATGGACAGCCATTCGCGCGCGCGCCCTCGGCGTACCGGTAACGATGTCATCACAACAGGAGGCCGCCTATGGCACGGCACTATTGGCACGCCAGGGCAGTTTGGGTTCCCCGTGAGACGCGGATCCTACGATGGCAGGGTAGGACCGGCCCCCGGCCGGGAAGGTTTGGGGTGCTCGAAAGGGTTCCCCGCGAGACGCGGGTCCTACTAGTCCTGTAAATATTTACGCAGACGTTGCACGCCTTCTTTGAGGTTTTCCAAGGATGTAGTGTAGGCAAAACGCAGATACCGGGAGGCCTTGTGAACCCCAAAGTCGCTGCCTGGCGTAACCGCCACTCCGGCCTGTTCCAGCAGACGTTCGCTGAACTTAAAACTATCGTCGGTTAGTCCCTTACAATCGGCATACAAATAGAATGCGCCTTGGGGCGTGACCGGCAAACTGAAACCCAGCTTGCGCAGTTCCGGCAACAGATAGTCCCGGCGCCCCTGAAAATCAACACGGCGCTGCTCCAGGATTTCCGCTGTCGCCGGTTCGAAGGCCGCCAAAGCTGCGTACTGCGCGGGCGTGGGCGCCGCGAGAAACAAATTTTGCGCCAGTTTTTCCATCTCCTGCTGATAGGCCTCAGGGGCCACCAGCCAGCCTAAGCGCCAACCGGTCATGCCAAAGTATTTAGAAAAACTGTTGATGACGAACAAATCGTTCGACACCGACAATGCGGTAGCCACCTGATCCCCATAGGTAAGGCCGTGATAGATTTCATCCATGATCAGGCAACCGCCGCGGTCCCAAACGAAATCCTGCAATTGTTCCAAGTGGCTTCGCGCCAGCAACATCCCGGTAGGATTTGCCGGCGACGCAAGCATTAAGGCCACCGCATTTTTACTCCAATAGTCACCGACCTGATCGACAGTGGGCTGAAACCCGCATGCAGCCCCCACTGGAACCGCAATGGGTTCACCCCCCACAACACGCACGAAATTGCGGTTGCAGGGATAGCCGGGATCGGCCATGAGCACCTGTTGACCAGGATCAACGACGGCCGCTAGCACCAACAGTAGTGCGCCCGAGGCCCCCGGCGTCACCACGATCCGTTGGGGCGCGACTGCAACGCCATAGAAGTTTCTGTAATGACCTGCAATCGCCTCTCGCAGGGAAGCGAGCCCGGTAGCCGGTGTGTAATGGGTACGGCCCTCTGATAACGCCCGGCGACCCGCTTCGATCACCGGCGCCGGCGTGGTGAAATCCGGCTCACCAATTTCCATGTGGACAATACTGCGCCCGGCCGCTTCCAGCTCCCGCGCCCTTGCCAGCAGCGCCATAACGTGGAACGGCTGAATGTGAGCCATACGCCCCGCCAGAGGTCCTTTATGTTTATTCACGCAACTAACCTTTTAACCGATGAGGAATAGATTTTACTTGCGCCCCTATTGGCGATGTAAATTGCGTAGCATCTCTACATCAACATAAGAAGCGCAGTCCGCATTTCCCTGCAATACCGTAAACGGCTGGTCCGGCTCGCCTAGCTGGTCGATTACCAGTAAAGCCCCATCGAAGGCTTGATCCTGCGTATAGGAATTTACTGTCACCAAAGTAGGCAGCCCTGCTGCAAGCGCCGAATGCAGGCCATTTTGCGAATCTTCCAAGGCCAGACAACTATCCGCGGGAAGCTCGAGTTCCTGCAGAACATACTGAAAAATATCCGGCGCCGGTTTTTTTTGGGACACCACATCACCTGCGGCAATAACATCGAACCATGACGCCGCTTTTGGGTCGATACTGTGTTCCAGCAATGCGGCTACATTTTCCGACGACGTGGTCGTGGCGATACACAAACGCAGTCCTTTTGCCTTTGCCTCCAGCAACAGCCGACGCACACCGCGCCGCAACGGGAGCTGACCCTCCCCAATTATGCGGGTATATTCGCGCGTCTTGACTTGGTGCAAATCCGCGATAAAGGCATCCAGGTCAGCCGGCCTTTGAAAAGATGGCTGATAGGTATCAATAAAATGGCGGATGCGCTCCTTCCCTCCGGTTACCCTGAGCAAATGACCGTACAAGGTATGGGACCACTTCCAATCCAATCCTGCCCGGGCAAAGACAGTATTGAAGGCACGGCGGTGGATCTCCTCGGTATCCGCCAGGGTACCGTCCACATCAAACAATAGCGCGGTTAGCTCTTGCAATAGATTTACTCTGTAACTGTCTAGAAATATCAGTATATGACGGTCCCGCGGAGGCAGGCGTTTTTAACGCCGAAGCCGCACCTAGACTACGCGACAAGCCAGAACAAATCTGTTTGTCCTACGTGTGATCCTCATCTAGCGGCCCCACAGCGCCGCTGACCAGCGACGTTACCCACAACCCCGCGGACAGAAGGCGGAATCTTGTATAAATAATCTTGACTCCGAGTGTAGATACCAGGAGACTACCCCGCCTAATTAATCCGACCCGGCGGTAGTGGCTCAGTTTGGCGTCAAATCTATCTGGCGGAATGAATTCCGCCCTACAATGTCGTTCTTTGTAGGGCCGACAAATTCGGCCTGTTACAAACTGACTAATTTAATCCGGCCTAGCTGGCTTAGTGCGCCGCACATGATTTTGGTATAAAATACTCGGCTTAGTTTGCGAGAGAGGCTGTATGTCCCCAAAGAAAAAGGCTGTTCAACGCAAAACGGCAGCCCGGAAGAAAACAGTTACGAAAAAGGCGCCGGTGAAAAAAGCGGCCGCTAAAAAGACTGTGGCAAGAAAAAAACGCCCGGCAACGAAAGCTGCGGCCAAGCAAAGGGCGCCGGCGAAAAAAACGACCCAAAAAAAGACCGTCGCAAAAAAAGCATCCGCACCAGCCAAGCGCGGAACCGCTACCCAAAAACCCCTAAAAAAGACGGCTGCCGGGAAGTCTTCTGAATCTGTCTTAGCCCGTAGACGAATCGGGGAACCAGCGGTGCACTCCACTGCCGTGCCCGGGATCGCGCCGTACAAGGGAAGAAAGGGTGAACGTTATATGAATAATAAGCAGGTGGCTCATTTCCGTGAAATATTGGAAGCATGGAAGCACGAGCTTATGGAAGAAGTAGACCGCACAGTACATCACATGCAGGATGAAGCCGCCAATTTCCCGGATCCGAATGATCGAGCCACACAGGAGTCAGAGTTCAGCATGGAATTACGCACCCGCGACCGCGAGCGTAAATTGATCAAGAAGATTGATGAGTCGTTAGTAAATTTGGAACGCGACGAGTATGGATATTGTGAGTCATGCGGCGTTGAAATCGGCGTACGCCGCTTGGAGGCCCGCCCAACCGCATCCCTATGCATCGACTGTAAGACGCTTGACGAGATCCGCGAGAAGCAACAAACCGCGTAGCAGCTCCTGGCAAGGCAGATACCGTGAACGGGGCGGATGGATACGGTTTCCCAGCGGATACCATCCTGAATTCCTAGCACCTATCTCGATACAGCAGCCCCCGCGAGACCCCACGCATGGGTAACAATACCCAGGACAAAAAAACAAGGCCCGCGCAAGCCGGCAAGAACCTGATCGGCTACAGGGGCCGATTTGCCCCATCCCCTACCGGCCCGCTTCATTTCGGCTCTCTGGTCGC
>JAZFSS010000086.1:0-3427 GCA_036446275.1 Gammaproteobacteria bacterium
TGAGCAGAATAACGCCCCGGCCACCTCGCCTGGACTTGTTCACGTACTCGAATCCTTCGGCGGTGACCAGATCGTTTATTCCCTGTTGGACCATTTCAGGTAATCGGAATATATCTACCAGAATCGAGCAAAAATGTTGGAAGACGCACCGAGCCAGGATTTTAATTTCCGCTACGCTTTTTTCATCACCCAAGGCAAGGGTCAGGTGCAGGATGGTTCTTTTTCGCACCCTCCGAGCGATAAGAAATAATATCCGGCCCAGCAAACGCATGCTCCCGAAACCCGCCCGGCGAGGGAGCAGGCGCAACAACCATGCCAGAGACCAAATAACGTAATAGAGGAGCCTATCCCTTATTTTGTGAGCCGAATTATGTTTAGTCTGTTCCAAGAGATAGGGAAAAATGGGGTCAGAGCACAGTTATTACTAATATTCGGTAATCAAGCTACCGAGTATAGATGTAAAGCAACGGAAATTTTTGGAATATTAGTAATAACTGTGCTCTGACCCCTCTAGTGACCCCTCTAGTGTATCGCGCCCGGACAATCACTGCGCAGAACACAGTCGCCACAACGGGGCCGGGGACGGCAGATATTTTTCCCATGTTCCACAATCAATGCGTGGTACTGGTTAAACAAAGTCACATCAGGCTGCAACGCAGATTCAAAGGCGGCACGGAGACTTTCGTAGTCCTGGTCGCCGTCCAATATTCCTAATCGGGACATTAATCGCCGCGTGTAGGCATCGATCACGAAGACCGGCCGATCAAAAGCGTATAGAAGGATATCATCGGCGGTTTCCGGCCCCACTCCATTTACCGACAACAAGGCTGTGCGAAGTATATCTGTCGATTCTTTCTGTAATTCACGATAGCCGTTCTGTGCCACATACCAACGGCAAAAATTCTGTAACCGTTTGGCCTTGATATTGAAATACCCGGAAGGTTTAATCCATTCCGCCAAAAGCTGGGGAGATAACTCCGCTAGGACCTTGGCATCAAGAGCTCGGTTGGATTTGAGATTCGCGATCGCTCTTTCCACATTTGTCCACGCCGTATTTTGGGTCAGCACCGCTCCGACCATGACCTCGAACGGGGAATCGGCAGGCCACCAGTTACGATCCCCATAATGCCGGTACAAACGCCGGTATACGGAGAGCAATAAGCGGCCGCGTGGAAGTTTTTGGCGAGCCACGGCGCCTATTTTCGTTGCCGCGACGGTTTCGAGTGGGAACGGGTTCCCCCAGGGTTTGGGGACTTACCTAGACCCGCAGCCACCAGCAATTCTTTACAGGACTGGGCGGGTAATTCTTCCCAATTGCCGGGGCGCAAACGGCGGGGAAGTACTATTGGGCCGAATCGAATTCGGCTCAATCGACTAATGGTGATTCCCTGGGACTCCCATAACCGCCGTACTTCCCGGTTACGCCCTTCCTTAATCACCACGTGATACCAGTGGTTCGCACCGCGCCCCCCGGCATCACGAAGACTGGTAAATCGCGCCAAGCCGTCTGCAAGCTCGACCCCGCGCGTTAACCTATGGACGATATCTGACGTTACATTTCCAAGTACGCGTACCGCATATTCTCTTTCGATATCCGCACTAGGATGCATTAGGCGATGGGCCAAATCACCATCGGTGGTAAACAGAAGTAATCCCGAGGTAGTTACGTCCAATCGACCCACAACGATCCATCGGCCGGTCTTCAGGGTTGGTAGTGAATCAAAAACCGTAGGACGTCTTGCGGGGTCCGACCGGGTGCTTACCTCACCCGTCGGCTTGTGATAGAGGAGAACCCGGCAGCGCCGGGTTGTCAACGCCAAGCGAACGCTGACCGGTCGGCCATCGATACGGACTTTGTCCGGCGGCGCAACCTTGGCCCCCAACTCGGCCACCGCGCCGTTTAGGGTGATGCGTCCGGCCCGGATTAATTCCTCTAATTGGCGCCGGGACCCGTAACCGGCCCGCGCCAGGACCTTCTGGAGCCGCTCCGCCATGGGTCGCCAGTTAGTTTCGGTTTAGTGAAATAGCGTGTGAGATTCGGTATCCGCGCCGGTATTCTTGTCCGCTGTATCAGCAACAGATGCATCCGGTAGAACATCCACCCGGCTATCTTCCACGTCACTTTGTGGCTGATTTTGCAAGCCACCGTCCGGCAGACCCAGATCCAACTCGGCATTCATGGTATCCAAGTCCCTTAGTTCCACCAGGGTTGGCAGTTCATCAAGACTCTTCAGATTAAAATAATCCAGAAATTCCCGAGTGGTCGCATACATTCCCGGCCGACCCGGAACATCGCGGTGTCCTACAACGCGGACCCATTCACGCTCTTGCAAGGTCTTCATAATAGACGAACTTACCGATACCCCACGCACATCTTCTATTTCCGCCCGGGTGACGGGTTGGCGATATGCGATTAACGCCAGGGTCTCTAACAGCGCACGGGAGTATCGGGGCGGACGCCCTTCCCATAACTGAGAGATCCATGGCTCCAGAGTCTGTTTAATCTGAATTCGAAATCCGCTGGCAACCTGTTTGAGTTCGATCCCCCGCGACTCATATTCGCTTCGCAATTTTTCTATGGCATTATGCACCTGTTCCCGCGCAGGACGTTCTTGCTCCGGGAACAGTGCCAAGATTTTTTCAACCGACAAAGGATGATCGGCTGCAAGCAGCGCTGCTTCCAAGATATTTTTCAGTTCGGTTTCGTTCATAGCCACACCGTATTCATCAGTACATCATTACATAATCACGCAACAATATTCTTGTTTCGAGCATTAAGCCGAATCCGTTGCCATATCAAGCTGCACAGGTGGTTCACCCTCCTTCAGCCTCACATGAATGGGGGCGAAAGGTTCTGACTGGACCAACTCTACTAGAGATTCCCGGATCAGCTCCAGTAAGGCTAACAGGGTCACTACTACGCCCATACGCCCCTCTTCCACCGTAAAGAGCGTGGAAAATTCGCAAAATTTGTCCGCCCGCAAGACATCCAATGTCAAGGACATGCGCTCTCGTACCGACAACGCCTCTAATTGTATGTGATGGTGTGAAAACATTTCCGCACGCCGCATTACCTCCCGAAAAGCCGTCAAAAGATCAGGCAGTTCTATTTGGGGAAGCTGCTGAACCTTGTGTAACTTGGGTGTTTCCGCATCCGCCGTGAATATATCCCGTTGCAGCCTTGGAATTTCGTCAAGATCCGCTGCAGCCTCCTTAAACCTTTCATATTCCTGCAGGCGACGTATAAGCTCAGCCCGCGGGTCGTCTTCTTCTGCCTCGCCCTGCACCACCCTTGGCAATAACATGCGCGACTTTATCTCGGCCAATAGCGCCGCCATTACCAAATATTCAGCGGCCAATTCCAAGCGTAACTCCTGCATGAGTTCGATGTATTTCATATACTGGCGGGTGATCTCGGCAATGGGAA
>JAZFSS010000087.1:0-2599 GCA_036446275.1 Gammaproteobacteria bacterium
TTTTCAAACGCGACCTTGGCAAGATGCTGCATGCGACTTGGCTGGCGTAACTTGATCTCCGGCGTTGGTTCCGCAAAAAAGTTGCCGCTGCCGTAACCGGCCTTGCCATCACCGATCTCGATAAAACATTCGCCGTAGCCATCGAATTGCCTGGGCGTGCCTTTTCCTGTAATGGCATGCACGAGATTATTGGCGACCAATTCGGCTTCCCCGTGGGCGAGCACCCCGGCCTTGGGCAGTGGCTTTCCCATGGCAAGCATGATGCCGGTAACGTCGCCAATGGCGTATACATTTGGAAAACGTGTCTCCAGGGTTTGCCGATCTACCGGTATCCATCCGGACTCACCAGTCAGGCCGGCGTCGACAACGACACGGGGGGCCCGATGGGGAGGCACATAGACCAGGAGATCGAATGCGGTAGTTACATCGTTGGTGAACGTAATGTGTCGCGCTGACGGATCCACTTGCGCTACCGTGTGTTCCGGGTGGTAGGCGATACCTTTTGCTTCAATGATCTGCTTTAACTGGCTGGATACCTCCGGCCCAGCCACTGGCATGGGACCAGGCTCTGGTGTGTACAGTGCCAGTTCAATACGGTCCCGCAGTTGACGTTTGCGGAAGTCATCTTCCAGCAACATGGCCGCCTCATAGGGAGCGGCCGGGCATTTGAAAGGCATCGCACTAACCAGTACCACGATGCGGCCCGCTTTTAGGGTAAGGCGTGTATCCCGTAACTGCTCCGCGCCCCTAAGGGCGTATAAGTTATGCCCGGCTTCTGCAAGACCGGGTACCAATTCCGGGGCAAGTTCCGCACCCAAGGCGATCACGAGGTAATCTCCCGCGAGTTCCGTCCCATTGACCGTCACCGTGCATGATTCAGGATCAATGTCTTCGATATTTCCTCGTACCAGTTTGATGCCTTGTTTTTCGAGCCTCGTCAGCGGTCGCGAGATGTTTTCACGTCGCCTTAAGCCTGTCATTAACCAAAGGAGCGACGGCTCGAAGACGTAATCCGCTGACCGTTCAATAAGTACGACACGGTGTTCCCGCGGGAGCTTGTTGCGTAGGCGACTGGCGGTAACGATACCGCCAGTGCCGCCGCCGAGTACAAGTATGGTTTTTCCTGTAGCCATGATTTTGCGATCGGAACGCTGCGCAATACTACATGCCTGCCATCATCGCCTTGCTGTCACATTTCTGGACCTCTGCAAGGATCTCTTGCGCGGTGACGGCGCCGGTATTGAACGCTACCACCACGGCGTGGGGATGCTCTTCAGCATTGAAGTGTACCGAGATCACGCCGTTGTGGGCACGCAGGTCCCGTTCGATCTTGCCCTGATCGTCACAGGAGCAATCCGGATGGAGATGGACGATGATGTCAGCAATGTTTGTGTCAGTGTTCATAATAACCTCCTATTCATTTGGTCGCTTTGTTGCGATATTGGCTAATTCCCTTAGCGTTCTACGGGCAAACCTTCCTCATGCCACTTGGTCATTCCGCCGCGTACCACATGCACGTCGGCGAAGCCCTTCTCTGATAATAAGAGTGCCGCCTTGATGGATTTCTTATCGGTCCGGCAGACGATCGCAATGGGGCGTTCCAGATAATCCTCCAATTCGCCCATGCGTTGCGGCAGATCATCTACGGGAATGTTGCGCGCATTGGTGATATATCCCTGTTCACCGATGAAGTCGTCCGCGGTGCGCACGTCGAGGATCAACGGACCGTCGCCGGTTTCAAGGCGCCGTGTAAAGTCAGCCACGCTTAACATCACGCCACGGCGCAGACTGCCTATTAGCCTGGGCAGGAAAGCCACCAGCGCCAACAGGCCTAACGCCAGGAGACCTTTTTGGATCAGCCCTTCACCGCCGGCCACCGCCTCGCGGCCGGCATAGCCCAGATAGGTATAGGCGATAGAGGCCGGCAACATGAAAATGTAGGTTGCAACTACATACTCCATGAGCCTGATGCGGGTCAGGCCAAGGGCATAGTTGAGGAGGTTATAGGGGAACAGTGGTACCAGGCGTACAAAGGCGACGAACCGCCAGCCCTCGCCCTCAACGCCATTAATCAGCCGCTTTATCCGTCCCCCTGCCTTCTGTGTCACCCAGTCGGAGGCGAGATAGCGGGCAACCAGAAACGCAAGTGTTGCCCCCAAGGTTGCACCGGTCAGGTTATAGAAGGTGCCGAGTACTGGACCAAACAGGGCACCACCGGCGAGGGTTATCACGAGACCCGGTAGAAACAGGACTGCCGCCAGCGCATACGTCAACATAAACAGAAGCGGCGCGACCGCACCGGCATCTTGTACCCAGGCGCGCAGTGCCGTAGCGTCGAAGTGATTTCGATAAACGAGCGCGAGTGTGACCGCGACAACGAGGCCGATAAACAGCAGGATGCGGATGAGCCGGTTACCGTTCATCTGTGCTCTTCCACCGGCGGCGGTTAATGGCGTAGTCGGTCACCTTACCAACAAAGGGAAGCGTCAACATACCCGGCAGCCAACTGCACCATTTCGTTTCACGGAAGGTGCGGATCCCAATGGACATATGCTCATGCCCGCCCCTGGGTTGATCGCGGTAGGTACCAAACAGACGG
>JAZFSS010000088.1:0-4164 GCA_036446275.1 Gammaproteobacteria bacterium
TGTCGTCGTCAAATAAGATGGCAAGTTCCTCGGAACGTATAATCGCCTGTTCGCTGCCGGCGGACACCAGCGCGGTTAATCGTTGCATTTGCCGCTGGAGTTCCTCTTCCCAGCGATCGGTTTTGAGAGAAAGCACGGCAAAACTGGTGATAATGCCGATTAGCAGCACGACCACCATCATTTCGATCAAGGTGAATCCGGCCTGGCGGAAGCCAGACTTGGTGCCGGCGAATGCCCGTATGTTATTCAGGGTATGGGGTCTACTGGAGTTTCCAGTTTGCAATGTCATCGTCACTAGGTTGACCGTCCTTACCCAGTGAGTAGATATCGATACTGCCATGCACTCCGGGGTTCAGATACTGGTAGGGGGTTTTCCAGGGGTCCAGCGGCAACCGGTCCAAATAGCCGCCGCTCTTCCAGGCGGTCGACTGCCTGTCGTCCACGGGCGGATTTACCAGGGCAGCCAGCCCTTCGTCGGTACTGGGGTAAGAAAACCGATCCAGCCGATACAGATTCAAAGCCGCCTCCAGGGCACGAATGTCTTGTTGCGCCTTAACAATACGGGCCTGATCCGGCCTGCTCATCAGCTTCGGCACCACAATGGCCGCCAAAATGCCTAGAATCACGACTACCACCATCACCTCGATCAGCGTGAAACCTGCATTTCGCCGCCTGGAATAACCTGTCGTTTTCATTGTCTCTACTCGCTTGATAGAAAGCCGTGTGGATAGAATTTTACCTTGAAACCGGGCTAAACCATAGTCAACCGCGCAGCAGGTAGTGGCTCAGTTCGAACCACAAACCAGCGAGGGTGGTCACGACCGGCCCAGCATAGACTTCAACAGTTGATTTACCTGGGCGGGATTTGCCTTGCCTTGGGTGGCCTGCATGACCTGGCCTACAAAGAACCCGAATAATTTGTGCTGCCCGGCCCGGTATTGCTCCAGTTGCCTGGCGTTGTTTTCCAACACCTCACCGATGACCTTTTCAATGGCTGCCGAATCCGTAATCTGCGTAAGGCCCTTGGACTCGATGACCTGGTCCGCATCCCCTGCCCCATTCCACATAGCTTCAAACACCTGCTTGGCAAGCTTGCCGGAGATGGTGTTATCCTGGATGCGGGTGATCAAGCCGCCGAGGTTTCGCGCACTGACCGGACTCTCGGTAACCTCCTTCCCCGCCTTGTTAAGGGCGCCGGAAAATTCCCCCATCACCCAGTTGGCGGCCAGCTTACCATCTCCTCCCGCCGAGGCCTGTACAACCGCTTCGTAATAGTCCGCCATCTCGCGGCTAGCGGTCAGCACCCCCGCATCATAGACCGACAAACCGAACTGCTCCATAAATCGCTGCTTTTTCGCATCGGGCAGTTCCGGCAACGCGGATTTCACTTCGCGCAGCAAGGCCTCATCCAGCTCCACCGGCAACAGGTCCGGATCGGGAAAGTAGCGATAATCATTGGCTTCTTCCTTAGAACGCATGGGACGGGTTTCGTCCTTGGCCGAATCGTACAGGCGCGTCTCTTGCACCACTTCACCACCACTTTCCAGCACATCGATCTGTCGTGCTACCTCGAAATTGATGGCCCGCTCCACGAATCGAAAAGAGTTCAGGTTCTTGGTCTCCGTGCGGGTACCGAATTGCTCCCGTCCCTTGGGGCGCACGGAAACATTGGCATCACAGCGAAATGAACCTTCCTGCATATTGCCGTCACAGATCTCCAGATAGCGAACCATGGTATGGAGCTTTTTCATGTAGGCAATGGCCTGCTTGGCCGAGCGCATGTCCGGCTCAGATACGATTTCCAGCAGCGGCGTGCCGGCACGATTTAGATCAATGCCGCTCAGGCCCTGAAAATCTTCGTGTAACGACTTGCCTGCGTCCTCTTCAAGATGGGCCCTTGTGATACCAATTCGTTTGACCGTACCGTCTTCCAGTTCGATATCCAGATAGCCATCGTGGACGATGGGTAACTCATACTGACTGATCTGGTATCCCTTGGGGAGATCAGGATAAAAATAACTCTTTCGAGCAAATACTGAACGCAGCGCCACGGTAGAACCGGTGGCCAGACCGAACTTGGCCGCCATGCGCACCACTTCCCTATTTAATACCGGCAACACACCGGGCAACCCCAGATCCACCGCACAAGCCTGCGTGTTCGGCACCGCCCCGTACGCGACAGAGGCGCCGGAAAATATCTTGCTTTTGGTGGCAAGCTGGGCGTGAATTTCAAGCCCTATTACGGTTTCCCATTCCATCTCTTCTCACCTTGGTAGGTCGGGTTAGCATAGCGTAACCCGACATTCTGCTGTGTTGGGTTACGATCTACGATCTAACCCAACCTACAGCCTTTTACGCCCGGCACGAATATGGCGGTTTTACTCAAATCCAGGCGGCACCCGGGTGTGCCAATCAGTCACCTGCTGATACTGGTGCGCCACGTTAAGTAAACGCGATTCCTCAAAAAAGTTTCCGATTATCTGCAGCCCCACGGGCAGGCCGTCCACAAATCCAGCCGGCATGGACAACCCCGGCAGGCCGGCCAGATTTACGCCGATCGTGTAGATGTCGGACAGATACATGGTAACCGGGTCATTCAACTTCTCCCCCAACCGAAACGCTACGGTAGGCGACGTGGGGCTAACGATAGCATCCACCTCCGATAAAACACTCTTAAAATCGTTTTGAATCAGCCGCCGTACCTGCTGGGCCTTCAAATAATAGGCATCGTAATAGCCCGCGGATAGCGCGTAGGTTCCCACCATGATGCGACGCTTTACCTCTTCCCCAAACCCTTCGCCCCGGGAACGTTTGTACAAGTCTTCCAGGTCGTGGGGTGATTCACATCGGTACCCAAAACGGACTCCGTCGTAACGGGAAAGATTAGAGGAGCACTCGGCCGACGCGACGACGTAGTATGCCGGGACCGCAAGCCGGGCATTGGGCAGACTCACCTCCATTGCCACTATGCCGAGACGTTTTAGCTCATCGAGCGCTGCTTGAATCGCCGCATCAACCTTGGAATCGAGACCGTTTTCAAAATATTCCCTGGGTAAACCGATCTTTACCCCTTGCAATGAATCTGCAAGATGAGCGGTGTAATCTTCCACCGGCCGGTCCACGCTGGTGGAGTCCAACTCGTCGAAACCCGCCATTGCACCCAACATGACCGCGGCATCCTCGGCGCTGCGGGCGATGGGACCACCTTGATCCAGGCTCGACGCAAAGGCGATCATTCCATAGCGGGAAACACGGCCGTAAGTGGGTTTTAGACCCGTTAAGCCACACAATGCCGCTGGTTGACGGATAGAACCGCCAGTATCGGTGCCAGTTGCCACCGGCACCAGACGCGCGGCAACCGCTGCCGCGGAACCACCGGATGAACCACCCGGGACCGTATCCGGATTCCAGGGGTTTTTCACGGCACCGTAATAACTGGTTTCGTTGGAGGAACCCATGGCAAACTCGTCCATGTTTGTCTTACCGATCATTACCGCGCCGGCGTCCACCAGTTTCCGAGTTACTGTTGCATCATAGGGCGCAATAAAATTATCCAGCATGCGGGAACCACAACTGGTCTTTATGCCGCGGGTACAAAAAATATCTTTATGGGCAAAGGGAATTCCGGTAAGAGGTCCTGCCTCTTTTTTCTCAATACGCGCATCCGCGACCCGCGCCGCGCTCAGCGCCAGATCCGGAGTCACGGTAATAAAACTGTTGAGGCGCTGGTCTAACGATGCAACGCGTTTTAACGTCGCAGCCGTTAATTCTTCGCTAGAAACCTTGCGGTCACGTAATAGAGCGGCTAACTGAGCAATGGTTTTGGTATGCATTTCTTATAATCGGAGACAGGTTCGAAACCTGTCTGCAAATTAATGAAGGAACCTCTGATTAATTCGATCAGGCGGATGATGGCAAGGCGCAAAGAAGCGAAAAAGCGGAGTTTACGCGTAGTAAATGAGTATTTTGAGCTTCTTTGCAACGATGTCAGCACCGTCTCAGCGGATTAATCAGGGGTTCCTGGGTTATTCGATGACTTTGGGAACCAGATACAGCCCAGCCTCTACCTGGGGTGAAATAGACTGGAAGCTGTCCCGTTCATTGGTCTCCGTGACCACATCGGGGCGCATCCTCAGCGCGGTATCCAGGGGGTGTGCCAGGGGT
>JAZFSS010000089.1:0-3362 GCA_036446275.1 Gammaproteobacteria bacterium
ATTATCCGTAGCGCTTGCGATCCTTCCGGTGCCGCCCGGCCTGTTGGGTTATGACGCCTTTAATTGCCGCCATACTTGGTATTTCCAGGCGTTCATAGCCTTCGTTGAGCGCGGTCAGAAATAACCTATCGTTCTCCAGGATTAACTGCCGAAAGATATATTCACCTTCATGCATAGCGATAACGTAACAGCCGCTCTCGACTACGCCAGTTGGATCCACGACCACGATACAACCATCGTTAAATTCCGGCTCCATACTGTCTCCCAACACTCGCAGTGCAAAGGGCTCGGATGAGCTACAACCGCTTTCCATTAAAATCTCCTGGCCATAGATATATTAAATCTGCCTCTTTTTTCGCGACTTTTCAACCCACCACTTCTTGGGGTACTTCGTTGTTACCGGCACTGGTTCGGCGCTTGCGTACCGCTGCCCCCAATTCATGCAACATGGGCACACTGTCTTCCCAGCTAATACAGGCATCAGTAATACTCTGCCCATAGGTAAGCCCCTGACCGGCGTTCCTGTCCTGGCGCCCGCCTATTAAATGACTTTCAATCATAGCGCCGATAATACGGGCATCGCCCTCGGCAATCTGTGCCGCCACATTTCTTGCCACTTCCAATTGACGCTCCGCCTGCTTTTCGCTGTTGGCATGACTGAAATCAATCATGATTTTCTCCGACAATCCGTTCCTCTTCAGTTCCTCCGCAGTCCGTTCTACACTGGCCCTATCATAGTTCGGACTCCGACCACCCCTTAGAATAATGTGGCAATCGGTATTTCCGGTCGTAGAAAAAATCGCGCTACGCCCTTGTTTCGTCAGTGACAAAAAGTGATGCGACTGAGATGCGGAGCGTATCGCATCAACCGCGATACCCAAGGCCCCATCAGTACCGTTTTTGAAACCAACGGGGCAGGATAAACCGGATGCCAATTCGCGATGCACCTGACTCTCGGTGGTTCGTGCGCCAATCGCGCCCCAGCTCACCAAGTCCGCAATATACTGAGGGCTCAATAGATCCAGATATTCGGTCGCTGCGGGTACCCCCTGCTCATTGAGGTCCACGAGCAGCTTGCGGGCCATCCGCAGCCCCTTGTTTATCTCAAAACTGCCGTCCAGGTTCGGGTCATTAATAAGCCCTTTCCAGCCCACCGTTGTACGGGGCTTCTCGAATTAGACACGCATTACCACGAACAGATCATCACGAAGCTTGTCGTTAATAGAGCGCAGCCTCGACGCACATTCCATTGCTGCATCGGGATCATGAATAGAGCACGGACCAATCACTACCAATAAACGATCGTCTACTCCTGTCAAGATGCCGTGGATCGCCTGGCGCGTCTCAGATACGGTTCTTGCCCCCGTATCGCTCACCGGCAACTCCTTGTGCACCTCATCAAAGGCAACTACTTCGTTGATCTCCTTAATGCGAAGGTCGTCGATCTTGTACTTCATAGGTCTCCTCAATCAATGCACACCACTCTAGATTCCAGGATAGTTACCTCCCGGTAAACCACTATGTTACATGATGTTTCTGGTATTGGCAGGGCATTACGTCCGTTCAGTGCCACAAATGCCTACTGCTTCCAGCGCCTCCCAGCGAGCGTAGGCTTCAGATAGCTTGTGCTCCAACTCCGCCAGACGAGCCTTTGCCCGGCACACCTTGTCACCATTATTCTGGTAAAAAGCAGGGTCACTAAGCTGCAGGTGCAATTCCTGCTGCGCGGATTCCAAAGACGCAATGACTTTGGGCAGCCCACCCAGCTCCCGCTGTTCTATATAGCTGAGTTTATTCTTTATGCGTGGACGCTGCCGAGTATTCGATTTCTTGGCCACTGCCGCCGCCTTTTCTTTTGGCTCCACCGGCCGCTGCCGCAACCAATCGTCATAGCCTCCGACATACTCAGCCACTATTCCATTGCCTTCAAATACCAACGTGCTAGTAACCACGCTGTTGATAAATGCGCGATCATGACTTACCAGCAATACCGTACCTCGATAATTTAGGATCTGTTCTTCCAGCAGCTCCAGAGTCTCCACATCCAGGTCGTTGGTAGGCTCGTCCAGTACTAACACATTTGAAGGCTTTGCAAAAAGCCGCGCCAAAAGCAGCCGGTTACGCTCCCCCCCGGACAAGGCCTTGACGGGGGTACGGGCGACGGCCGGCGAAAAAAGAAAGTTCTGCAGATAACCAATAACATGTTGTGGCTTGCCATTCACGGTCAGTTGTTCGCTACCTTGGTTAATGCTGTCTTGCACCGATTGCTCTGGATCCAATTGGGCACGGTGCTGATCAAAATATGCGAACTGCAGACCGGTGCCCAGAGTTATCGATCCACTGTCCGGCGATAGATCCCCTAATAGCAGTTTAAGTAACGTAGTTTTGCCCGAGCCATTTGCACCAATAATCCCGACCCGATCACCACGCAATAGCAAGGCCGAAAAATCCCGTACGATCAATTCGCCACCGTATCCGAAGGTTAAATCCTCCACTTCGATAACCCGCTTGCCGGAAAACTCGGCCTCCTGCACACGCATTTGCACCTGCCCCGGCACCAAACGCCGGGCACGACGCTCGGCACGCATCTCCTTGAGCTTGTTTACCCGCCCCTGATTACGGGTCCGGCGGGCCTTGATCCCCTGCCGGATCCACGCCTCTTCCCGCGCCAGATTCTTCTGAAACTGGGCTTCCTGCTTTGCCTCCGCTTCCAGCAGCGCCTGCTTTCGCCGCATATAGTTCTGGTAGTCGCCCGGCCAACTGGTGATACACCCGCGGTCAAGATCCAGAATCCGGGTCGCCAGTTTCTGCAATAACATCCGGTCATGAGTCACAAACAATACAGTGGACGTGTAGCTACCTATAAACTCTTCCAGCCAACGAATTGCGTCGATATCCAGGTGGTTGGTAGGCTCATCCAGCAGCAGCAGGTCCGGTTCACTTACCAGCGCCCGTGCCAACAATACACGTCGCTTTAACCCGCCGGACAACGCTGCAAAGTCCGCCTCCGGCTCCAGTCCAAGGCGGGATAGTACGGTTTCCACCTTCTGGCTAAGGTGCCAACCTCCGGCCGCTTCCAATTCACTTTGAATGCGTTCCAGATTAGCCAGTGCCGCCTGGTCCTCACCACCGGCAACACGATGGCTGGCGTGATGATATTGTCGTAGCAATCCCCCAGCGCCGCCCAACCCTTCCGCAACCACTTCAAAGACGCTGCCGCTTATCCGTCCCGGTACTTGTTGAGACAGGTAAGCGGTGCGGGTTCCCTTAGCGCAACTCACTTCACCGGAATCCGGGGGTAACAGGCCGCTGATCAGCTTCATCAGCGTAGATTTTCCGATGCCATTGCGGCCGATCAGGCA
>JAZFSS010000090.1:0-3965 GCA_036446275.1 Gammaproteobacteria bacterium
TCGGCCTCTGTGAGATTTAGCTCCAGCACCCGTTCTACACCAGCTCTCGACAATACCGTAGGTGCCCCCATGGCGATATCCTGCTGCCGATATTCTCCATCTAATATTGCAACACTCGTTAATATCCGGCGACGGTCATAAACCACGGAATCAATCATCGCGGTAATAGAAGCCGCCGGCGCAACGTTAGCGCTGCCCATCTTCTTAAGTGATAATATCTCCGCCCCTCCTTGCTTGGTTCGTTCAATAATGCGCGACATAGCTTCCGGCTTTAAAAACTGATCCATGGGAATCCCGTGAATACAGGAAAAGCGCGGCAACGGCACCATGGCATCACCGTGGCCGCCAAGCACCATGGCGGTAACGTCTTTGGCGGAAAAACCGGTCTCCAGGGCAACAAACGTGGCCATGCGCGCTGAATCCAGAACACCGGATAAACCGAATACCCGCCGGCGATCCCAGCCAGTACGCCGCCATGTGTCATAGGTTAGTACGTCCACCGGATTGGTTACCATAATAATCATTGCATCCGGCGCCAACCTCTTCACATCATCAACCACGGGCCGGATCACCGCAAGATTGGCATCCAATACATCAGATCTGGACATGCCGGGCTTACGGGGAAGACCGGCGGTAATCACCACCAAATCGGACCCCTCCATTACCTTGGCGTTGGTATCTCCACGTAACTGCGTATCAAATCGCTCTAGCGAGGAAGATTCCTGAATATCCAGCGCAACTCCCGCAGCCACCCCCTCACGAATGTCGAGTAACGCGATTTCCCGCGCCAGCTCCTTCATCGCCAGCAGCTGCGCCGTAGACTCACCGACACTGCCGGCCCCTACGATCGTAATTTTATCCATCATTTTTTTGCTTAGCCTGAATACAGAAAAACTCTACTACTAAAAGATAAACTGGAACCCTAACACGTTGTGAACCGAAATAAAAAATCCCTGCGCCTAGGAGGCTGCCGAACTTCCTTATCTGCAGCGTGGGTTAACGCACAACCTTTATTTGCCGGCCCGCGATAGGTTCTCCGTCAGGGTACAATCCATTAAGCAGCCGCAACTGCTCTTCAGGGTGGTCGGATATCGGTGATTGGCGTGCCAAATTGCGGAACCGCGTTGCTGTATTTGCACGAATTAGATGTAATCTTTTCGCACGAGCCAATTCCCGCTCTGCCGGGGTCAGGGTATGGAAGCTGCGCGCCGTAGACAGAAACTCTTTGTCATAACGAAACGGGTCCCGCGCATTCTTGGCGACCCCCATAAAAATTAGCGCCCGATTCTCATGGTAGAGTACTACATATCGCGCCAATCGCCGACCATAGCCGGTACGAATATCAGCGATCGCGGTATACCCCACTAACCCAGAGCCACTAATGTCCTCGCCGTTGCGCAGGTCTTTTAACTCTAAACGCTTAGTTAGAAACTCCTGGGGTGGAATTCGACGATTCAAATCTTGCATAGTAACCGTCAACATCCCACCGTTACCCGGCGCAATAGCGACTAAACGGTCAGGAAGGTTTTCAAGACGCCAACCTACAGGAAACTCCAAGGCAATATCCAGCTCCTTATGATAAAAACGGTTTTCCCGCAGGATCCCGTCCGCCTCACCATTTCCAAAAGGAACGCCTTCGAGTTGTTTCAGAAACGCATTTCGATTGACCCGGGGTTGCGATGATTTTTGCAGCTGCCTGGCCGCCGCAACCACCTCCTGTAGACGCCTGTCGTTAGTCGGGTGGGTAGCAAACAGCGCGTGGTACGCGCGTGGTTCCCGCCCCTCCTCCTCGGCCAATTGGCGATCGAATTCTTCCTGGTCCTTTAACACTTCGATAACATTGATCATGGCCTGGGGATCATAGTTGGAGCGTGCCAAATATTGCGCGCCGAGCCGGTCCGCCTCCAATTCATGCTCCCTGCCGTAACCTCGCACAATGGCAGTACCCAGAATATTCGTCAAATCACCTGCACCTTGCACTCCCGCGGCCGCCGCGATCACAGCACCCAGCACACCCGTCGCAGTTGCAGCGCTATATTGTCGTACTGAGTGCCGTGCCGTCACATGCCCAATCTCGTGGCCCAATACGGCAGCCAGTTCCGCTTCCGAGTTGAGGTAGACAAGCAGTCCCCGCGTGATGTAGATGTAACCACCGGGTAGTGCAAAGGCGTTGACATCTACGGTGTCCATTACCGTAAAGCGGTAGATTAATTCCGGCCGGTGACTGTTTTGGGCCAATTGTTCACCGACCCTTTGCACATAGGCAGACAGTTCGGGATCATCGAGCTCGGGATTACGTGCTAACATCTCAGCGTTGTACTGGCGACCCAGGGCAATCTCCTGGTCCTCCGACATCAGCACAAAATCCGACTTACCCGTGACGGGATTGGTGGCACATCCGGTTAGCAGGGTAACCGCAAGAAACGCAGCCGCAAGCAAGCCGGTCAACGACCCATAGGGGGTCTTGCAACCGTCCAGGCAATATTGCATTTGCCTTGCAATAAGGAGGATAAAATTGAAACCGGCCTCGTCGTGACCGTGGTCAATCATAGTCTTGCACGTTTGTGTTGTTGCTACCGTTTTTTTCAGGCAGCACCCGCAATGCCACGGGGTGTCGAATCTTTATGCGCTCGCGGCCAGGTGGGCCATGCAGATAACCTCGTGCCTCGACCCGGCGCCCCAGTAAGCTTTTGGGTTCCAGTTCAGTGAAATAGTCCAGGTTCTGACGGGAAATTCCCAGCCGAATCCCCCCTTCCAGTTGTATCCAAAGGGTATTACGCCCCTCGTTGATAGAGGATACTCGCCCCCTGACTATGCGGAAACCTAGAGTACTCCGCTGCCCGTCATTACTCTCCTGGGGCTGATAGCGAGACAGGGCCCAAATCCCCCGCCGGCGCTGCTCGGCACCGGCCTCCTGATTACGGTAACAATAGACGTTCCCAATATTCGGTGGAATAGTCAGCTGTACCGCCAGTCCTTTCGCTAAGAGCGTCGCGCTAACGTTCACTCCATCTCCCAAATACCCGTGGGCCAACACACGACCGTAATGGTCACGACGCTGCCGGTCAAAACGTAGGCCCAGAATATTTTGGTGCTTGGTTAACATGGTGGTCAGCACATTCCGGGCCTGTACCGCGAAGGCTTCGTGGGGATTGCCGTGGTAGCCCAGCTCCGGAGTATCCACCCCGATCAGCCGCACAGTCCGCCCGTCAACTAGTACTATCGTATCCCCGTCAATCACATGGCGAACCTGTACCCATTCGTCAACATGGGTTGTACCGCAGACACTGGCCGGCGGTGCGGCCCATAGGGCCGCGCTCAGCAAGAAGCTACCGATCATCCATCGGGACACTAAAAAGGCGCCCCCTAAGGACGCCCTATCGGATATGGAGTATCGAGGCATCCTGCCCCTCACGAGTTATTTTATTCCATATTTCTTTCGGAACTTATCAACGCGGCCACCGGAATCCACAATCTTCTGCTTACCGGTATAAAACGGATGGCACTGGGCGCACACCTCAATGTGCAGGTCTTTGCCGACCGTGGAACTAGTCTTAAAGACGTTTCCACAGCTGCAAGTCACTGTGATTTCGCTATATGCAGGATGGATATCTGCTCTCATGGAACTGCCTCAACGCCACCTGGAAACCGGCCAGTCTAGTCGCCACAGGTGTACAAATGACCGATGGGAAAGGTCGGCGATAATACGTGATTGCTGGGTTTTCAACAAGTCCATAGGCGCCGTTTCACGGTAAAACCGCCTGCCCGCAGTCTTTGGCATAGCGCACAAATGGCGCCCGGGACCGCCTCAGGTGAGACGGTTACTAATGAGCGAACCATAACCTGCTGTGCCCGTTAGAGATTGGGGTTTATCCACAAATTCTGTGGATAACTTTGTGGAAAAGCGGGTGGCGAACCAATTTTTTTTCGGCAAATAGGCCTCTGGCAGTCAATTGGCTAAAAAA
>JAZFSS010000091.1:0-15849 GCA_036446275.1 Gammaproteobacteria bacterium
GATGTCAGACCCGGCGATTCCCCTACGGGCTGATTTATACTGTCTTTGATGATTTTGCTCTTGTAATTTCGGTGTCCAATCTGCACCGCAAACCAAACCATTGGAAAGATCGAATAAAATAAATCTAACAATGCCATCAAGTGCTGACCGCGCATAAGGTTCACGGCCTTTTATGCGAGACGTTAGGGCAATCAAAATTGATCGTAATGGCCACCAATAGCAAAAATATAAATGTACTTGCTATCGTATTTATAAATAACACGGTCTTTCTGGCTTATTCGGCGAGACCACAGACCAGCGAGGTTATGTTTTAGTGGCTCAGGCTTTCCTGTCCCAGTGCTTGGATCATCACGAAGCATTTCTTTCAATAACCGGCGTAGCGTTTTGTGCAGTTTTTTATCCTTTTGCCTGAGTTCCTCATAAACTGCCCATGTGTCACCCTCAAATACCAGTGCTCTCATCCATTTCCCCGTCAGTAGGCTTATACCCTTTTCCTTTAGAATGGGTGGCCATTGATGCAGCAATTTGTTGCATCAATGCACTATTTTGTAAAACATATAGAGTTTCTTGCTCACGCTCCCAATCTTCAGCACTAACAACAACAAAGTCATCACCGCTTCGGCGAGTCACTTTGAGCGGCAAATGCTTGGCAACCACCTGTTCTATAAAGCTTTTTAGGTTGTCTCTAAATTTATTCACGCTGATACTGTCCATTAATAGAATCCTCATCATGTACGGCATTACCGTACATTATAGGCATAAAGTTCTAACAATACAATCAACGCGGACAATCAAGAGCTACGGCCTAAAAAAACAGGCCTACTCTCTTGGTTGCTGGTTATTGAGACGTTATGTGTATCAATATCAATCGGTTAATCAGCTCTTGAATATAACTACAATATAATTATAATATAATGCCATGGATGGGGTGAAGTTCGAATGGGATGCCGGAAGGAAGCGGCAAATCGCAAGAAACACGGGGTTTCTTTCGAGGAAGCAAGAACAGCATTTTTTGACGAAAATGCGCGTTTTATGGCCGACCCGGATCACTTAGATGAAGAAGACCGTTTCGTTCTCTTAGGCCTAAGTTCGCGATTGCGATTGCTTGTTGTCTGCCATTGCTATCAAGAGGAGCCGGAAACCATTCGAATTATTTCAGCCCGTAAAGCAGACCGCTTTGAGCGACGTGAATATGAGGGCTTTAGAAATGCGTGATCACTACGATTTTTCGAAATCCAAGAAGAACCCCTATGCGAAAAAGCTGAAGAAACAAATCACCATAAGGCTTGATGAGGATACGATAGCTTATTTCAAGGCGTTAGCCGAACAGAAAGGCATCCCTTATCAAAGCCTTATCAATTTGTATCTTCGAGATTGCGCGGAACGCAGCCGGGATCTAAAGATAAAGTGGGCATGATGCACATAACAACGCGGAAATTCGATAGGATTACACATGAACACTAAATCATGCATAGCATTGATACTCTTTGCTGGTGCAATTGTTCTGTCTGGAACAGTGCCGGCGAAAGAACCCATTCAGCCTATAGTTCCGGTTAAGGAAATTAATTTGGCCCAAGTGGAGTTGGGCAAAAAACTATTTTTCGACCCTCGATTATCGAAATCCGGCTTTATTTCCTGCAATTCCTGCCACAACCTGAGTATGGGCGGGACGGATAACCTGAAAACTTCTATTGGTCACCACTGGCAACAGGGACCGATTAATGCGCCAACTGTACTTAACTCCAGCATGAACATTGCCCAGTTCTGGGATGGCCGTGCCGCGGACCTACAGGAGCAGGCTGGCGGCCCTATTGCCAATCCAGGAGAAATGGCTTTTAGCCATACGCTTGCTATTAATGTGTTGGAGTCTATTCCTGAGTACGTTAACGAGTTTAAACAGGTGTTTAATACTAACAAGATTACTATTGATCAGGTAACCAAGGCGATTGCTGAATTCGAGAAGACCCTGGTTACCCCTAATTCCCGTTTCGACCAGTGGCTGTTAGGTAATAAAGATGCCATCAACAAGCAAGAGCTATCCGGCTATAATTTATTCAAAAATAGTGGTTGTGTCGCCTGCCATAATGGTCCTGCCGTAGGTGGTAATTCATTTCAGAAAATGGGGGTAGTGAAACCCTATAAAACCAAGAGTAGTGCTGAGGGACGCGCTGGCGTTACCGGAAAGGATTCGGACAGGTTTAGATTCAAGGTCCCAACATTACGTAATGTGGAATTGACTTATCCCTATTTTCATGATGGAGAGGCGGAAACCTTAACGGAGGCAGTAGACGTCATGGGTAGGCTGCAATTGGGCAAGAAGTTCACCGCTGAAGAAAATGCGCAAATAGTTGCCTTTCTTAAAACGCTCACTGGAGATCAACCTGCCTTTATATTACCGGTCTTGCCGCCATCAACAGATAAGACGATGCGCCCAAAACCATTTGAATAATTTACCCGGCGACTGGCTCCAGCCGGCTGGAGCTGATCCCGGTTTTCTCCTAGAGTTCCAGTTTTATAATGAAGCAATTATTTGCAAAATTCCTGATTCTCCTTCTTAGTCTTCCGCTTGCGTCCGTGGCCAACGCAGAGGGTATCGCAAGCCAGTTGTTCGGCCAGCTCAAGGAGATGGTATACCAGGTCCGTGTCATTGATCTGGCGTCCGGTGACAAATCAGTAATTGGCTCCGGTTTCCGGGTGACTACGGATGGCCATGTTGCAACCAACTTTCATGTAGTAGCGCCTTTTGTTCACCGACCCGATAATTTTAGGCTGGAATACGTCTACCATGACGGCAGCGCCGGCGGTCTCGAGCTGTTGGGTATCGATGTTATACACGATATCGCCATTGTAAAAATTGATAATCCCAGCCCTGATTCCTTCAGTTTTAATAGCGGGCCCTTAGCAAAGGGCGACCGTATATATTCGATGGGCAACCCCCATGATCTGGGCATGACCATTATTGAAGGCAACTATAACGGCCTAATAAAAACGTCGCGCTACCAAAAAATTCTCTTTTCCGGCTCTTTGAACGGCGGCATGAGCGGTGGCCCGGCGATCGATGAGAATGGCCGGGTGATTGGGGTCAACGTTTCGAAGGGAGGTGAGCAGCTGAGTTTTCTTGTGCCCGTTAAAGAGCTGAAGATTTTATTGGATCGCGTGTTGGCCCAAGGCAAAACTGATGATTTTGAAGAAGAAATAAGGGAGTCATTGCTTAGCGACCAGGAGAAGTTTTTTGGTCCGTTGCTTAGGCAGGGATGGAATTCGGACCCCTTGATGGAATTGTCGCTGCCGGGGCAAATCAGTGAGTCTTTAAAGTGCTGGGGACACACCCTGGATGACAAAGACATACGTTACGAAGGCGTGCACCAACATTGCCGGTCACAGGACCGAATCTATCTGAGCAAACACCTATACACCGGTACGTTCTTTTATGACTTTGAATGGGCGGCCACCGAGAAACTTAACCGGTTCCAGTTCTATAATCTACTGGAGAAACGTTACACTCATAGAGGTCAGGGTAATGTTTCTAAGAAAGAAGATGCAACGAACTATGAATGCCATACCGATTTCATTGAGGTGGATAAGCGTTCCTGGAGGGTATCAAGCTGTTTTCGTGCCTACAAAAAGTACACCGGATTATATGACGCCCTGCTATTGCTGGCATCAATAGATACTAATCACAAAGGCGCAATTATCAAGGCGGGTGCGACGGGCATAAGCCAGGATAATGCCATAGCGCTTTTTCGAAAGTTTATGGAATCAATCAAATGGCCACGCTAGTTATTCAAATCGATGCCCAGCATGGCCAACCGGCAACGGTAGCGAAAAGCTCAGCGGACAATATCAGTGTAGGTCGCAGCTTTACCAACGACGTCGTGGTGACTGATCCCTATGTAGATCCTGAGCAATTAGGATTTTATTGGGCTGACGATCGGTGGACAGTTAAGATTCTAGGCACTACCAATCCAGTATTCGTTAACGGAAAATTAGTAGACGAGGAGCAAACGGCCCTTCGGTCTGGCGACAAGCTGGTTATCGGCCGCACTCATCTTACCGTGTTTTTGGAAGATCATCTGGTTGAAGATACGCGCAAGTTGTTGCGCTCGACCGGGCAACATCATGGCGCATGGCATCCTTTAGTATCTATAGCCATGGTTATACTGGTATGCGCAGTCGCTACCATTTCCGGTTATCAAGAACTATCTGAAATTATTAAGTGGAAGCAGATTGCACTAGGGATATCGGTACTCGTTCTCGTGCTGGTATTCTGGGCAGGGGCATGGTCTCTGGCCGGGCGGCTTTTGAGGCATGAGCCTCAGTTCTTTCACCAGCTGTTCTTTACAGCGCTAATGTACGCAGTGCTGATTACCGTATTTCCCTTTAGCAGCTATGCAGAATATGCCGGCAATAGCTGGGTACTTGGTGAAGTTGTTGAATGGGGGTTTTTCCTGTTCGTTTTAACAACATTGCTAAGTGTGAATCTTTCTTTGGCAAGCAATCTGAAGAACATCACTGGGGTCGCGTTTTTTGTGAGCGCTTCAATACTCCTATTTAGTTACTCGATAATCTATCTCAACAAGGCCGACTTTAGTAATGAACCGGGGTATTCCAAAGTACTCAAACCACCTTTTGTAAAGATTAGCAGCGACCGGTCAATTGATAACTTTCTTAGTGAATCCGCAAATATCTTTGGCGAATTAAAGGAAATACTTGATAAAGAGTCTTCTAAAGAGCTAAGGGAATAGCATTCGCCCAAATCGCAAGGCAACTGGAATAGAGATCGTTGTAATTATCGTTTGAGTTGTCTGCGGCTCGCCTCGGGCGACTTGAGATTCCCTTGATGGTCCTCGGTGGCGACCGCCGCACCGTGAAATGTGCAGGCCAGCGTCGGCTGTCCATCTCGCTCCACATAATAGACGTCCATTTTTGATTTCCGGTATCCCACTTGCTGCTTTTGATAAGGAAAGTCACGCAGCAACCGGGCCATGGTCTCGGCGCCGGAAACATCGCCGGCAAGCCGTGAACGGCTGGTCCAATGCCAGATTCCACCTTTATGAGCGGCCTGCCACTCGTGCGCCTTGGCGAGCCACTCGGAAAGAGTGGCAACCATTTGGTTCATGGGCGTCACCGGGGTTGTGGTCCGGTTCCCAACGCCAGACCCGGCCGCGGCAACGATGCCGGTCCGCGGTTGAGGAATCTCTGCCACCAGGGTCTCGGCGTCCCTACCGGATCTTGGCAAGATGAGTGGCTGGTCGACCAGCCAGAACAACCGGCTCCAGAACCCCTGCATGTCTTTGTCATCGGCGTTTGCGGCCCTCTCTTCCACCAGTTTGGTGGCAAGATTCCGGATGCAGCGGGAGGCAACGGATTCCGGCCTACTCAACGCAACCGCCCGGCGTTCCTCGACCGAGCGTTCGATCTCTGCATCTTCGAACACTAACCCCAATAACGGGATATCCACATCCACGTGGGACTTGGCAATCTTATGTAGCGTGCTGTAGGCGTGGCGGCCGTCGTCAATGGTCTCGCAGCGATTCACCACAGCCGTAAGTTCCCCGGCGTAACTATTTGCGTGCAGCATCCGTATCAGGCTGTCGGTGCTGGTTAGGGAATCAGACTCTGGCGTTATTACCAGGATCACTTCAGCGGAAGCGAGGCAAAAAGCTAAAGTGGTCCGAGACAGACCTGCCGATGTATCGATAAGAAAGTAGTCATAGTTGTGCAGGGAATCAAACGGCCGGGCCGGCGGTTTCGGGGACGCCGATTCAAATCCACGAAGTTGTTCCATCGCCGGACTGTCCGGCAGAACATCGATGCCGTGATAATTTTGTACCAGTATATCCGCCAGGCTGCGACGCGAACCTAGGATCTCCTTTAGGGTCCCGTCCGGTTTTACGCCTAACAGGGATTTGATCGTTTCAAGACCAATTGCAGCGTCGAATAGACACACCCGCTTGCCACGCTGGGATAGGCGCAAGGCCAGATTCACCCCGATGCTGGTTTTCCCGACCCCATCTTGCCCGCTGGTTATGGTGATTACATTGGCCATAACATACTTAGACGATATTGGTATTGAAGTGGTTTACCACGATTACCGTGATCCCGGCAGCCGGATGTTACTGGGAATGGCACAAATGATGGACGAGTGGGCATGTACCAGCTCACCGATGTGTTTAACCGACACGGGCTTGCCGGCGACCGCATAGCCGAGCCGGTTTAGCTTGTCCGCAACAAGTTTCCGCAGGTCTCCGACACTGTAGGATTCCCGTAACACTTTTACATCATACTCAGTCTCACCGTGTAACGGTGGCCTGCCTTTATCGTTGTCCGCTATATCGACGGATAGCGTGAATACGAGGGTATCCCAATGCTGTATATAGGCCTCGGGACAGTAGTTGGTCACCAGATCAACACCATTTGTCGGCTCGTATATGCCGGTTCTCATACCGGTCATCGGCCCGCATAGGCCGGTTCTCATGCCGGTACCAAGCAAGGCCACCAACCATAGGAACTGAAGCCGGTATGCTAGGTTGCCGGTAGCTCCGGCCTGATTTTTTTTTGCGACAGAACTGCCCATGTGTGTACTCCGGCCCTCAGCTCCGCTCGTCGCCTACGACGCGCCGGATATTCCTCCCCTCTCTTTGCAATAATTGACTGATCCACTAGCTGGTTCTCAGTATAAAGCAAGCCACGCCAAGTGACGGCAGGCGCTTCCCTTACGGCTTCGGATGACCTTGCCCAGCACCTTGTCTGGCACCTTACGCAGCGACCCAATGATCGCCCCGCACCAAGCATAATCATCACGGTAGAAATCAAAAATCCGTTAATAATCATTCCTTTATTCTACGCCTTAATACTTGACTTCTTTACTCAGGAATACTAGCTTGAGGGGTGCAGGCAGTCCACCCTATTCCCTTCCATGACTGGCTTAACTATCAAGTGACAAAAATCCACTGGCAGGCGATCTCCTGGGGTTTGTTTTACCTGGTGGGCATGGTGATTATCCTCAAACTGGTGGAAGGCATTGTGTTCAGTTCGCTGCCCTACGACTCCCGTGGTGTCGGGCGGTTCTTGTCCGTTGATGAGTACCTGGTGCAAGGTTATAGCCCGGTTATGTTGTTCGGTTACGTGATCATGCATTCCATCAAGATTGCCGTGCCCAGTTATCTAACGGCGCAGGCGGCACCTAACCGGCCGGTGCTTCATGCTATGTTAGTAGTCCTGATCGGCACCTTGTTTAATTGGTTTGTGTTCCAGGCAATACTGGATATGCCGGTTAGCGAACTGGCAGGATTGGGATTTTCTCTGTTCATCGCAGCCTTAGCAGCCAAGGCATGGGAATACCGGCTGTCCCTGTCCAACCTGACGAAAGAGTAAAGAAGATCTGATGTGTCGTCATTCCGGCGGAGCCTGTGCCGGACCCCGGATCGAGTCCGGGGCAGGCTTTGATCCGGTAGCCCCGCGGACCGTATTGGTTGGTTCCGGGTAACGCCTCCGTTTCGTCAATAAATAACTATGAAATACAATTACTTATTGGCACTCCGGGGCCGGTGGTGCGGTCGTCCGATTTGACCCGGACTTGGCATATATCTTGTAGCATATTGAACGGATACTACGTACTTGTGGACTAAACATTTTGTTATCCGAGTTTGGATTCCAGCCACTTGATGTCAACCAAGAAAACCGAGAACCGTCTGCATGGACATGAAACGCCGGCCTGAAAACATCCAAGCACAACGGGAAACTTCCTATCTCGGCGGTGGCAACGGCGCCTATGTGGAAGCACTTTATGCCCGGTATCTGGAAGAACCGGCCAGCGTAGATCCCAAGTGGCGGGCCTATTTCAGTTCTCTGCAAGACGGGGCCGTTCCCCAGGCTCCGTCCGCTTTGATGAGGTCTGAAACTCCGCAAACAGGTTTAGAGCCAATCGTTCGTCCCGAATCAAGCTCCCTATATTTATCTCCTGATGGGGTGGAAAAGCAGGCGGCGGTGTTGCGCGTGATCAATGTGTACCGCGTGCGGGGACACCAACACGCAGACGTGGATCCCATTAATCTGCTCGTGCGTCAGGAAGTACCGGACCTGGAACTCTCCTTTCACGGCCTCGGCGAGCAGGACCTGGATTCGGTCTTCCATACCGGTTCTTTAGTCGCGCCGGATCAATTGTCCCTGCGGGAAATTATCGATCTGGTACAAACGACATACACAGGGTGTATCGGCTCGGAGTACATGCACATTACCGACACGGTGCAAAAGCGCTGGATCCAAAAACGTCTTGAAGAAGTGCGGGTCCAACCCGACTTTGCACCGGAATTCCGCCGTCAGATCCTGGAACGCATTACGGCTGCAGAGGGTTTGGAACGTTACTTACACACCAAGTATGTCGGCCAAAAGCGTTTCTCCCTGGAAGGGGCGGAAAGCCTCATCCCATTGCTGGATGAATTGGTGCGCCGCGCAGGCTCCCGGAAAGTGAAAGAGATTGTACTCGGCATGACTCACCGGGGCCGTATCAATGTATTGGTAAATATACTGGGCAAATCCACCGGGGAATTATTTTTGGAATTTGAGGGCAAATACGATCCCGCAAAAAGCAACGGCACTGGAGACGTCAAGTATCACCAAGGATTTTCCTCAGACATCAATACTCCATGCGGACCGGTGCATTTAGCACTGTCTTTTAACCCATCTCACTTGGAAAGCATCGACCCAGTGGTGGAAGGCTCAGTGCGCGCACGCCAGAAACGGCGTAACGACAGTACCGGCGCACAGGTTCTGCCGGTATTGGTACATGGCGATGCGGCCTTTGCCGGCCAGGGCGTGGTAATGGAGACCTTCAATATGTCCCAGGCCCGCGGATATGCGACCGGTGGCACGGTGCATATAGTGGTCAACAACCAGATTGGTTTTACCACCAGTCATCCCTACGATGCACGCTCGACCTCTTACTGCACTGATGTGGCCAAAATGGTGCAGGCGCCCATCTTTCACGTCAACGGAGATGATCCAGAGGCGGTGGTGTTTGTTACCCAATTGGCCCTGGACTTCCGCATGGAATTCCACAAAGACGTGGTAATCGATTTGGTCTGTTACCGCCGCCAGGGTCATAACGAGGCCGATGAACCTGCTGTCACACAACCGATGATGTACCGCAAGATTAAGGATCACCCCACGCTGCGCGGCAGCTATGCGGAACGATTGGCAGCCGAGCAGGTAATTACTTCTGAACACGCTGACACCATGGTGGAACACTATCGCGCTGCGCTGGACGAAGGCCGGGTGGTAGCGCGAAATATTTTGACGGAAATAAAAAAGATATTTGACGTGGATTGGTCACCCTACCGCGATGTAGCGTGGTCCCATCCTGCGGATACTTCGGTGCCGGTGATAGAGATCCAGGCACTTAGCGAAAAGATAAACCAAATCCCGGAGGGCTTTGAACTGCACCCTCGCGTGGCAAAGATCGTCAATGACCGGCGCAAGATGGCCGCCGGCGCAAAGGCGGTGGACTGGGGCTTTGCCGAAAATCTGGCCTACGCTACGTTGCTGCAAGACGGTTACACCGTTCGACTCGCCGGGCAGGATTCCGGCCGGGGCACCTTTTTTCATCGACATGCGGTGCTACACAATCAGAAGGATGGCAGTTCCTATATCCCGTTAAAGAACCTGCATGCGGGAAAACCCGGCTTCACTGTCATAGATTCATTACTATCAGAAGAAGCGGCGCTGGGTTACGAGTATGGTTATGCCACTGCGGAACCCAATGCATTGGTGATCTGGGAGGCGCAATTCGGTGACTTTGCCAACGGGGCCCAAGTAATTATCGATCAGTTCATTAGCAGCGGCGAAGCCAAGTGGTCGCGGTTATGCGGTTTGGCCCTGTTTTTGCCCCACGGCTATGAAGGTCAGGGTGCGGAACATTCTTCTGCACGACTGGAACGCTATCTGCAACTGTGTGCGGAACATAACATGCAAGTGTGCGTGCCTACGACGCCGGCACAAATGTTTCATATGCTGCGACGTCAGATGATACGTCCCTTCCGACATCCCCTCGTGGTCCTGACGCCCAAGAGCCTATTGCGCCACAAGTTGTCTACTTCGACTTTGGATGAATTATCCCAGGGCGCCTTTCAACCCGTCATTGGTGATCACGAGCTACCGGATAACAGCAATGTGGAACGGGTAATTCTTTGCAGTGGCAAGGTGTACTATGACCTGCTGGAGGGTCGGAAGACCCGCCAGCAAAATGATACCGCCATCCTGCGAATTGAACAGCTACACCCATTTCCCCGCGTCTTGCTACGTGAGGAGATGCAACAATTTCTAAACGCGAAACAGGTTATCTGGTGCCAGGAGGAACCCCAGAATCAAGGCGCCTGGTACCAGATTCAGCACCACCTGGAAGAGAATATCGACAGCAAGCAGGTTCTCGGTTATGCGGGGCGTCCCGCTTCCGCCTCTTCGGCCGCGGGGTACCTGAAACTGCATATCCAGCAACAGGAAACCTTGTTGGAAGACGCCTTCACAGTAGTTGGCCAACAAAAACAAACCGCCTAAACATTAACAGGAACAGTAAACATGCGGATTAAGATCAAGGCCCCGATGCTCCCGGAATCGGTACCGGATGGCACTGTAGCAAGCTGGCATAAGCAGGTGGGTGATACGGTGCGCCGGGACGAAACCCTGGTGGATATTGAAACCGAGAAAGTGATGATGGAAGTCCCCGCCCCGCAAGACGGGATCTTAGCGGAAGTCATCAAGCAGGATGGCAGCACGATTACCAGTGGTGAAACCATTGCGATTCTCGATACCGACGCAAAGGCAGCCGAACCCGCCACGGTAAAGTCCAGATCAAAAGGGGACGCCGCACAGGCAGGCATCGAAAATGAGGATTGGAATCCGCCCCGGGAACCCGCGTCCGCAACACCACGACTAAGCCCCGCCGCCCGCCATCTGATCGACGGGCACGGGCTCGATCCAGCGGTCATGATTGGCACGGGCAAAGACGGGCGGCTTACCAAACAAGATGTGCTGGCACATCTACAAGCCCATACAGAATCGCAATCGACGCCGGCACCGGAAACGCAATCCCCACAGCAGCCGCCAACACCGGGGCATCGACAGGAGCGCCGCGAACCCATGTCGCGGTTGCGGGCCACCATCGCTGATCGTTTGGTACAAGCTCAGCATGATGCCGCCCTGCTTACGACGTTCAACGAAATCAATATGCAGCCCGTAATGGACCTGCGTAGTGAGTACCAACAAGGTTTTCAAGAACAACACGGCGTGAAATTAGGTTTTATGTCCTTTTTTGTAAAGGCGGTTACCAGTGCCTTACAAAAATTTCCGGTGCTTAACGCCGCGGTGGAAAAAACAGATATTGTGTATCACGATTACTACGACATCGGTATCGCCGTATCATCAACCCGCGGCCTGGTCGTACCTGTCCTGAAGGACGCCGATAACATGAGCTTCGCGGAGCTGGAAGGCACCATCGCGGACTTTGGGATCCGCGCCAAAGAAGCTACTCTGACCATGGATGAACTTACCGGCGGCACCTTTACTATTACTAACGGCGGTGTCTTCGGCTCATTGTTGTCCACGCCTATTGTGAACCCGCCCCAAAGCGGCATACTGGCCATGCATAAGATTCAGGAACGGCCGGTGGCTGAAAATGGTGAGGTATGTATCCGGCCCATCATGTACGTAGCCTTGACCTATGACCATCGTATTATCGATGGCCGTGACGCGGTGCAGTTTCTGGTGGCTGTCAAAGAGGCGCTGGAGGATCCGGCGCGCCTGATGCTGGAGATTTAGAACGGCGCGCACGGCGCACCTTACCAGACTCGATGGAAATCCTATGAACAAATCGTACGATGTGGTTGTAATCGGTGGGGGCCCGGCAGGATACGTGGCGGCCATTCGTTGTACTCAGCTGGGATTACACACTGCCTGTGTGGACGACCGTGTCAATGCCAAGGGTGAACCGGTCCTCGGTGGATGCTGTCTCAACATTGGATGTATACCTTCCAAGGCATTGCTGGATTCCTCGGAGCAATATGAAAAGCTGGAACATCGCTTTGCCGGCCACGGTATCAATGTAGGGAAAGTCAGTGTCGATGTGCCTGCCATGCAGGCGCGCAAAGAACGTATTGTGGAACGGCTTACCAAGGGTATTGAAACCCTGTTTCGCGCCAACAAGGTAGAGTGGCTGCAAGGCTACGGAAGATTAATAGACGGCAGTCATGTGGAGATCACCGCCGTCTCCGGAAATGGCGATAAGTCGGTGGTAGAGGCATCCCACATCATACTGGCCTGCGGTTCCCAACCTATCGACATCGATGCGGCGCCTCTGGATGGCACTCATATCGTTGATTCCACCGGCGCATTGGAGTTCCAGGAAGTACCGGCCACGTTGGGCATCGTGGGTGCCGGCGCCATTGGCCTGGAATTGGGCAGCGTGTGGCGACGCTTGGGATCCAAAGTGGTGCTACTGGAAGCCATGGAAGACTTTCTATGCATCGTGGACCAGCAGGTTGCCAAACAGGCCTACAAAATGTTCAAGGATCAGGGCCTGGATATCCATTTAGGCACCCGGGTGGTGTCCACTCGAAAGGAAGGCAAAGGGATTACTATCTGTTACCGGGAACGGGACACAGAACACGAGATTCAAGTGGCCCGGCTGATCGTCGCTGCCGGGCGCCGTCCCAATCTCAACAGTACCATCGCGCCGGAAACAGAATTGGTAGTGGATGAAGGGGGTGATATACACGTAGACGAATTCTGCCGTACTACTGTGCCAAATGTGTATGCGATTGGTGACGCGGTGCGTGGCCCAATGCTGGCCCATAAGGGATCCGAAGAAGGCATCGCGGTGGCGGAAATGATCGCAGGCCAAAAATCCCAGGTAAATTACGAAATCATTCCCAATGTCATCTACACGCTACCGGAAATCGCCTGGGTGGGCCACACCGAGCAAGAGCTGAAATCCTCGGGCATACCCTATCGAACCGGTCACTTCCCCTTTGCCGCCAACGGCCGGGCCCAGGCCATGGAAGAAACCACCGGAATGGTAAAACTGATCGCCCATGCCGACACGGACCAGATACTGGGGGTACATATCATCGGCGCGTGCGCATCGGAACTCATTGCCGAGGCCGTGCTGGCCATGGAGTATAGTGCCAGCGCCGAAGACCTGGCCCGCACCGTCCACGCCCATCCCACCCTGTCCGAGGCACTCCACGAAGCCGCATTAGATATCGACCGCCGCGCAATCCATAAAGCAAACCTATAGCGAAAACCACTACAGACCGGATAAAGTTGGGTAGTGGGTCAGTTTCGATTACTACGAAGAGAGGGGAGGAATACTGTCAAATTGACCCACTACCTGCTAGCTAGGCTTATAACCCATGCAAAAGTGCGTCTCCACATCCAGCCAGATACCCTTGTCGTCCGCCAGTTGCGCCACTTCGGCCAGATGTTCCTCACGAAAGCACGTCTTTTCGCTATCAGACAGTTGATCCACGAAGCCCCGATAACCGGCATTCCAGACAATTTCCCACCACTGCTCCGGCCCATCAAGGTAATAACCCAGTGGCTTGGTCACCACTTGCAGCCGCTCCAGCCCCACCTCTTGTAGCAGTCCCCTGCATTGTTCCGGATCCGCCGTACGCTTTGCGCCAAAGGGCCGGTCGGGATTGGGTGGCTCTATGCCGAAATTTCCAATCCGCTCTAGAAATAATTCCGCCATGGGCTCAAATGCACTGGGCCCAAAACAGCTAAATACAATCTTGCCCCCCGGCCGTACCACGCGAACCCACTCTTTCAAGCCCTTGATCATGTCCGGCAAAAAGAAAATTCCATAGGCACAGGTCGCATGGTAAAAATAGTTGCTGCGAAACTCCAGGGACTCGGCATCCATGGCGTGCAAATCCACATTGGTAAGACCCAGTCCGCTGATCTTTTCCTGGGCCTGTTTCAACATGCCCTCTGAGATATCAATGCCGGTGACACGGCCCTGGTTGGTTACCATCTGGGCCAGCGCGGTAGCGACATTGCCGGTGCCCGTCGCCACATCCAACACCTTTTCTCCCGGCAGCGGTTTTAGAAAGTTAACCAATTGGTCCGCGCTAAACGGAAAAAACCGTAGCGCCGCCCCGTCATAGCCCGTGGCCACGGTATCGAATAACGTTGCGATCTGCTGTTTTTCCTCAGGTAATTTCATCGTATTGGTTGGTTGTACCAGATTCCATATTCACGCTGGCCCCCTGCTGGCGGATCGCGAGGTACAGTCCTTGTCGCGGCCCTTCGGAATACCATAACTATATAATAAATAAGTATATGCGAATATATTGATCTATCTCAATGCAATGACTTACCAGGTTCGATACGTTATCGGCTAAGTGGCGATCATGCGACAGATGCAGCATGAAGTAATCTAGAACTGGAGGGAAGGAATTTTGACACTGCGGCACAAAATTGCTTACTGGGTATTGATTGTAGCCGTGGCCATTGCACCACTGGCAGGGGCAGTTGGGCACCCGGCGCAAAGTGGCGGGGTGTCAGCAAACGCCGACTCTGCGATGTCTTCTGACCACTGCAACAACCAACACGGAAGTGCGCCCTCCGCCAAAGAAACCGCCATGGTTGACCATAGCTGCTGTAATAATGGTGGCGTAGGTGGCGGCTGCAGATTCTGTGATGATTGCGCGCATTCATCTGGTGCTACGCTGCCTATCGTCCCATACAGAATAGTTCTCGCAAACATTCCTAGCGATCTTCCAACTCTGGTTTCATCGGTTAGAAGTCTTAATTTCCCACCTGAAGTTCCACCCCCTCTAGAGATCTTTAACTAAGGCCGCCTGGCCTTTAGGGCCAGCATAACCGCGGTCTTTCCCCTGTGCCTGCCGAAGTGGGCGACGATATTTCGTTTCTTTCAGCTAGTTTAGCGTCACACACTTCGCAAGCTCCGGAAAAAGGGCGGCCTGCCATGGAAACAAGATCCGAACAATATTTTTTGAGGGTAACCCAACATGCGAGTCCGAAAAATAGCAAGAGTAGCGAATGTACTGCCTCAGGCAGTGCTGCACTACAGCCGTATCGGTTTGCTGCAACCAAACTGGGACCCGGATACCGGCGATCAAGTCTTCCCACATAGGCAACTGATCCGGCTAAGGCTAATTAGTCGCGCCCAAAAGAGGGGCTGGTCAGTGGATGATATCGAACGCCGGCTACCGGTACTGGACCCCTAGGTCAACTGTTGAATGATATTTACAAAGATCTGTTGAGAGGAGATAACACGATGAACAAGCGACTAATCATGACTGTTCTTGGTTTGATCATAAGCGGGTGCGGCGGTGGTAGTGGTGGTAGTAGCAGCGACACTGGTAGCGTAAGTGTCGCAGGCGATACCGGTACTATCAGCCTCAGCATTACCGACGCACCTGTGGACAACGCCATGCAGGTAGTTATCGAATTCACCGGCGTGGAATTCAAGCACGGTTCCGGAGACCTGCAGCAGTTCACTTTTAACCCACCAAGACAAATCGATGTGAGACAATTGCACAGTGGCAACACGGCTACACTGCTGCACAAAGAACAATTGGATGCCGGCCATTACGACTCGGTCCGGTTGATGATTAATGCAGAGCCGGGTTCGTCGGCATCTTTTATCGAACTGCCGACAGGCATTTACCCACTTACCATCTCCAGCGATGGCATGATCGGGTTACACCTTACAGATGGATTTGACATACCGGCGGGCGGTGCAGCGGACTTCACAATAGATTTTGATCTACGCCAGTCTATTCAGTGTTCCACTGGAGCTACAGATTGCCAGTTACAGCCAGCACT
>JAZFSS010000092.1:0-14552 GCA_036446275.1 Gammaproteobacteria bacterium
CACCGTCTCGTCGTCAGCCGACTTCCCGGTGTTGCCGGTTATACGACCTACCTTGCTCCACCGATTTCTCGATGGGACGAGGACGGCTTCTCCAGTTGCTTAGCATGTCCTTGTCACCGTGCTGTCCCTACCACCCCGCCGGAGTGACATGCCGCGTCGGTCAGCTTGCGACATCTCATACTGCCTTCGCCCCGCCCCAGAGCGCTCGGCCTCCGAAATTATTTTTTGTCGGGGCCACCTATAGGTTCACTTTCGTTACGGCCCGGTGACTCGCTCACCATCCCATGGATGGCTTTGTCAATCAGCTTCATCCGCTTCGTTTCCTCCACGCATGTGACTCAAGCTACGGGGCGCTGACTTCTACCCCGGTGGGACTGTCTCCCACTGAACACACCAGCCTTCGCTGGACACACTAGGGCGCAAAAACTCTATCGGGACATTTAAGCCGAGTTGCAAGGACTGCCACGCAACGCCGGGCGATCAGGTGACTCAGGAGAGGTGCTTTGGGTGCCACGAAACAGGATTCGATCGATACAGCGTGCATCGGGAGGCAGAGTTCGAATGCATGGACTGTCACACCCTGAACGACGTACATGGAAATGGGCGTATACAGGAAACGATGTATGCCCCTGACGCCATAGACGCCGTCTGCACAGACTGCCACGACGATCTCGTAGATGATGCCGTGAAGCCCCACGAGATCCATCTCGATACCATCGACTGCGGTGCCTGTCACCTAGAAACCGCTGAGACCTGCTATTCCTGCCATCTGGAGAGCTATCTGGAGGGTGACCATCAGGACCGTGTGCTCACACAGCATGACGACTTCATCATGTTGATCAACAACAAGGAAGGAAAGGTGCACGCGGCGACCTACCAAACCATCCCATGGAAGGGGAAGACCTTCGTAGGGATACTGCCGATCTTCAATCACACCATCATGCATGCAGAAGATGCGCGCGATTGCGGTGATTGTCACAACAACGATGCAGTGAAGGAGTACAAGGAAGAAGGCAGGATATGGGTCGCCAAGTGGGACGAGGACAACAAATCATTGTGGTTGAGGAAGGGCGTCATACCGGTGCCACCAGACTGGCGCTACAGACTGAAGTTCGATCAGGTGACTTACACCGGGAATCCCAACGATCCGGTACCGGGCTATCCATCGGAAGATCCGGAAAGCTGGACATATGTTGGAAACGTTCCCGATGTGACGCAGGAATTCAAAGACTATGTCGAACCGCTGACGCGTGAGCAGATGCTCGAGCTGATGAAGGACTATTCCGAGTATGAATCCACCAGGTAGGAGTATAGGTAACACTCCATTCCGGAGACATGGGCAGCACTTTCTCCCTTTGCGGGAGAACCACAGGCCTAGGCGCAGAGCCTGACGGCTGACCAAGCGGGGGGTACGTTCAGATACATTTATTCAAACAAATATATCTGGCCCACCTATTTCTCCTTATACTCCAGACGCGAAGTAGATCAGCGGGCGTTGCATCTGAAATAGTGATCGCAGAGAAGACCGCAGTGACGATAGATCCCGCACAGCACGGATTGAAGCAGCATGAGATGAAGACATCCACCGTTGTCTTCATGATCTTCTGTCTGTGTGCAGCCGGCGCCTACGGGATCGAAGAGATGATCCCGCAGGCAGGGCCCGGGCTCACGCTCGTAATGTTGATCGTGCTTCCCTTCCTGTGGAGCACGCCGATGGGCCTGGTAGCAGCGGAACTCGGATCCGCCCTTCCGCAAGAGGGCGGATATTACAAGTGGGTGCAGCGGGCTTGCGGCGAATTCTGGGGCTTTCAGGCCGGCTGGTGGCGAACGATCTCCGTCTACTTCGACAATACGCTCTATGTTGTGCTTGCCGGATCCTATCTGGGTTCGGTCTTACACCTTTCGGGATTACAGGAGTATTTGTTCAAGGCCTCCGTCATCATCGTCTTCACCTATATCAATATCCCGGGCATTGATGTGGGAGCGGTAAGTACGATCATCTCCATCCTCGTACTGATGGCCTTCGGTCTGGTTGCCGCGGTTGGCTTCGCGCAATGGCAGACGAACCCCTTTGTTCCCTTCATTCCACCGGGTCAATCCCTGCTGCAGAGTGTCGGGTACGGGCTTGCCATAGGGATGTGGGTGTACTCCGGCTATGAGTCGATGTCGACGGTAGCCGGGGAACTCAAGGATCCGCAGGTGATTCCGAGAGCCACACTGCTGACCGTTCCCCTGATCATGGCGGTCTATATACTGCCCACGATGGGTGGACTCGCTTCCCTCGGACAATGGAGTGAATGGGCGTCAGAAGGGGGCTTGTCCTACGGCGGTATGGTGACACAGGTCGTGCCGGCTCTCGGAGTATTCTTCGTATTCATAGCGATCATCGCCCAGTTCTCGATCTTCAATACCTATATCGCATCCGGCTCGAGGGGCTTCTTCGCGCTGGCCGAAGACAATCTGGCACCCAAGGTCCTCGTCAAGTGTAGTAAGGAGCGCGGTGTTCCCTATATCGCGGTGCTGTCCCTGGGTATCTTCAGCCTGGTCGTCTGCATGTTTCCATTTGGTGTGATCGTGGTCGTTGACGTGATGCTTTTCATGTCCGCCTATGCATTGATCTTCATCTCTGCCTGCATATTGCGCGTCAGAGAGGGAGACTTGCCCAGACCCTTCAGGATTCCGATCGGGACGAAGGTCTTCATCGCGATGTGTGTCCCTTCGCTCATCATCATTTTCATCGCCTTCTTCATCAACGGTACCGACTATTTCGTGGGCGGAATGACCGCTCTCGTCACCGGACCGATCATGTATTTCATCTTCAAGAGAAAGTACGGTGGCTTGACACAGACAGACCCGGTGAATTACCCCGTGAATTCGAGTACCGGGCTGGGCATCGGCGATACGAAGAGAATGGCATGGATGTTCGCCGCTATGACGCTCGTCGGGGTCATCGCAGCCTTCTTCCTGCCGTGGTATGACGACCCGGAGTACTACACGGAGACCTACGGCATCGAAGGACTCTTCGGCTTCCTCATCAGCTGCATACGTTGGATAACAGTCGCTTCCGGCGTGCTCACCGTGATTCTGGTGATCATTGCCAGCAGGGTCGAACCCAAAGACGCAGAGGCTGCTGCATCCGCCTAGCGTCTGTCATGAAGGTAAAAGTGCGCAAGCCAGACGCTGATATTATTTTATTTTAGCAGGTGAACCCTAAACCCAACATATCTAAAAACTTAAGCCATAAGCCACGCTTACCGCCGTTTTTATCGGCTTTTATAAGTGCTTTTTGAGTGAACCTTACACCAAACCAACGGAAAGGCTCTGGGGCCCAGGGCAGGGATTTCCTGGTTACAAACTGCATTTTAATCACATCAGTTGGCTCGTAACCTAACAACTCAATACCAATACGAGCACCAAAACGTGAAGCGCCAACACCGTGACCTGTATAACCAACCGACCAGGCTAAACGACCATCATATGCCACACCAGGCACCATACAAAAGCGCGTAGACGTCGCAATAATTCCTCCCCACTGGTGAGAAAATTTCACATCATCCAACTGCGGAAACATCTCAAAAAATTCTCTCGCCAACTGCTCATAACAGGCAGGGGCATCCATAAATTTTTTGTCGATACCATTTTTAAAGTAATAACGAACAGCGCCACCCCCACCCCAGGTAATACGATTATCTTTTGTTAGACGGAAGTAATGGAACATTTTCCTGTAATCAGCCAGGGCGTGGCGTGATGTTTTACCCCAACCGATTCGGTTTAACTGCTCATCAGTCAGAGGCTCTGTTGCAATTTGATAATCCCATACGGGGATAACCGAACGGCGAATTCTACCAATTGTGCTTGTGTAAGCATTCGTTGCCATCAAAACTTTGTCGCTGTGAATAACGCCGCCCTCACAGTTGGCTTGCATTGCTCTTTTGCCAACCGGCTCAACGCCAAGCAGTTTCGTACCCTCAAAAACCCGTACCCCAAGTTGACTAACAAGCACGTCTTTCAAACCCCAACACAAACGAGCGGGGTCAATAACACCATCCTGACCACCGCGTTCCCACATACCAGCAAAAAACGTTGGTGAGTTCGCCTGTTCACGCACAGCATCTTTATTAAACCAAACGACATCTTCACCTTTGGCTATTGCTTCCTGGTACTCTGCTTGCAATCTCTTTGCTGACTCAGGGTCCAGAGCAACAAACATTTCGCCCGTTTTCTCATAGCGGGCATCTACGTTGTAGCGCTCGAGAGTTTCGAGCAGCTCTTTCATGTTTTGGGTACCCAACTCCTGCAAACGCTCGGCCTCATCGGGAAACCGATGCTCGGTGTTGGTCTCCCTATGGGCCAAAGTCGATGACAAAAAGCCACCACAACGCCCGGAAGCACCATCGCCGATAAAGGTCTGCTCGATAAGAATAATATTTGCATCGGGCTTACGTTCTTTTGCTTGCATTGCAGCCCAAAGACCCGTGAAGCCGCCCCCTACAATGAGCAATTCACACTTTTTGTCCGAAGATATTGGCGCCAGCGGCTCAGGCATAATATCGGGGTCGTGCCAAAGTGGGCGGACTACAGCATGCCTCAATGCTTCAAGGTGCTTTTTCATGAGTTCTTCTCAATTTATAGCTAACGCTAATATAAGTTTTCCCGCTCAGATTCTCGAGAGATCATAGCCTCTAAACTACTCGATATACCAACCCCAGGATTCCTCGCTCTTGAAGCGGACCTTCAATAAAGAAGGGCCCTCGACTTATAACTATAAGTCGAGGGCCCTAAAATAATTTGCATCAAAATTAATATTGCATCGCTTTCAGTTCACAATACTCGTGTAATCCTTCAACACCAAATTCTCTACCATTTCCGGATTGTTTGTAACCACCAAATGGCGCCTCATGATTCGGATCACCGCCATTAATGGCACATTGCCCCGCTCGAATTCTTCTGGCTATAGATGTCGCTTTGTCCTTGTCTCCTGCCCATACTGCTGCGGCCAACCCATAAGGTGTATCGTTTGCAATTTCAATCGCCTGATCAATTGTAGAGTATTTGATCATCACTAAAACAGGTCCAAAGATTTCTTCTTGCGCTATGTTCATGTCGTTCGTAACATCAGCAAAAATTGTAGGTGCAACATAATTTCCAGTGGTCAATCCTTCTGGCATATCAGTTCCACCTGTGACCAAACGTGCCCCGTCAGACATAGCCTGATTAATATAATCAAGTACCGTTTGTTTTTGTCCAGCAGATGACATGGGCCCTACAAAAACATCGGGATCGGTTGGATCACCAATGACCAAAGCTTCTGCTTTGGATTTCGCAAGTTCGACTGCCTCATCGTACCTCGACTCGTGAACAATCATTCTGGTCAGCGCATTACAAGTCTGACCAGTATTTACCATGACATCAGTGATACCAAAATCTATTGCGGCATCCAAATCCGCTTCTTCTGTAATGATAAATGGCGATTTACCACCCAATTCGAGACAAACCCTTTTTACATCAGGCGCAGCCTTATTAGATACTTGTATTCCCGCTGAAGTTGATCCTGTGAACGTCACCAAATCAACATCTGGATGTGAACTCAGAGCCCCACCAATTTCTCTGCCACTACCATGAATCATGTTAAATACACCAGGTGGCAATCCAACCGCCTCACACATTTCCGCAAATATAAATAAGTGGCTCGGAGTCTGGCTGGCTGCTTTCACCACCATGGTGCAGCCTGCTGCAATGGCTGGGGCAACTTTTCCGATCATCTGCCAAATAGGATAATTCCAGGGGTTAATCATGGAACAAACTCCTATCGGTTCTTTAACGATAACTGAGTTGCCAACCTCTTTTTTCTCCTCCATATGCTTGGCCTTATTTGCAAAAGATTCGCAAATAATGGCTAAAGGATCTACCTGGAACGTAGCGGCATTTTGAATTGGCATTCCCAGTTCATCGATAATTGTCTGGGTCAAATCAGCATTTCTTTTTTCACCTTCTGTTGCAAGTTTTCTCAAAAAATCTGATCTTTCAGCTGCAGAAGTTTGCGACCAGGAATCAAACGCATTTCTCGCTGCACTTACTGCGGCGTCAACATCTTCAGCATTACCATAGGGCACTGTGGCTGATATTTCGCCATTCGCAGGATTGATAACTTCGCTCGTGCCCTTTCCAATCGGCTCCACCCATTGGCCATTGATGTAAAATTTATCGTATGTTCTCATGATTTATCCTTCTTGATATTTCAAATATTTAAGAGCCATAAACCTCATGATTAGACTAATTTCAAGCCCATTGCCCTAATCAAAAATAAGAATTGATGGTTCAGAGTATAAGTGGAATTCAGGCCCTCATCCTATAAGTTAGCAGACTCTGGAAACCACGTTGATGCTCCCTATAGGCACGGGCACGCAAGCGTGTTGCATCTGCTAGGATGAGTGGCCCCAAAATTGGCTTTGCGTAATCAGCCAGATTCTTTCAATCCGCTCCGGAAAACCACCCGCAATGACTCGCGATCCGCGTTATGACGTCTTGTTTGAACCCGTACGCATTGGACCTGTGCAGGCACCCAATCGTTTCTACCAGGTACCGCATTGCAACGGAATGGGTTTTCTGCGTCCGCGCATGGTGGCAGAGATGCGAGGCATCAAGGCTGAAGGCGGATGGGGAGTGGTGTGTACAGAGTATTGTTCAATTCACCCCAGTTCTGATGACTTGCCCCAACCCTACGCCAGTTTGTGGAATCAGGCTGACATCAAGACTCATGCATTGATGACCGAGAAGGTGCACGAATTTGGCGCCCTAGCGGGGGTGGAGCTATGGGCCGGCGGCGCTGGCAGCGCAAACCTGCTGACTCGAGAGGTAGCGCTGGGCGTCGGTAGCATGCCAAATCTGGCGGGCAATCCATTTCAGACCCGAGCCATGGATTTGAAGGACATCCGAAATCTCCGCCGCTGGCATCGAGCAGCAGCATTGCGTGCCCGGGAAGCGGGTTTTGACATCGTGTACGTCTATGCCACGCATTTTTATCTCCTCGCCCAGTTTCTTTCCCCCATGCATAATCAGCGGACCGATGAATATGGTGGATCGCTGGAAAATCGCGTTCGCCTGGTGCGCGAACTGATTGAAGAAACCAAGGATGCGATCGGCGACACCTGTGCGGTCGCGGTGCGTATGTCAGCCGATGATGGCACCGGCACGCCCGAGCAGCCGGTTTCAGAAGAACGCCGGGAGATGTTCAATATTCTGGCCGAATTACCTGATCTCTGGGACGTTAACGTATACAACTACGAACACGAAATGGGTGTGTCACGTTTCGTCCGGGAAGGATCCCTGGAAAAAACGATGCACTACGTCAAGTCCGTCACCAGCAAACCGGTTGTCACCGTGGGGCGTTTTACGTCTCCGGACACCATGGTCTCCCAGATACGCCGGGGCATCGTGGATTTTATTGGAGCGGCCCGTCCTTCCATTGCTGACCCGTTCTTGCCGCGCAAAATCGAAGAAGGCCGCACGGAGGACATTCGAGAGTGTATCGGATGCAATATCTGCTACAGCGGCGATAGCCTGAGTGTACCAATTCGTTGTACGCAGAACCCGACCATGGGTGAGGAATGGCGCCGGGGATGGCATCCGGAACGTATCCAGCCCAAAAGCAGCGATGCCACGGTCCTGGTAGTCGGGGCGGGCCCGGCAGGTCTTGAGGCAACCCGGGCGCTCGGTCAGCGTGGTTACAACGTTATGCTGGCCGAGGCCTCAACAGAGCTCGGGGGGCGTGTCGTCCTGGAATGCCGATTGCCAGGTCTTGCTGAATGGGGGCGCGTAGTCGACTATCGAGTGCAACAGATTCAGACCATGCCAAATGTCGATGTTTTTCTGGACAATCATCTGAATGCAGAAGATGCGCTGAGCATCGGTGCGGAACACATTGTCGTTGCAACCGGATCCAAATGGCGTGCCGATGGCTATGGCCGTTACCACAATAAGCCGTGTCTGGACCTGGGGCCCACTGAACAGATTTTCACACCCAACGACATTTTCATGGGCCGTGTGCCGCAGGGCAGGGCATTGGTGTTTGACGATGATCACTACTACATGGGTAGCGTCCTCGCTGAGGCACTGGTGGCAAAAGGGGTTGAAGTGTGTTTCGTCACGCCAGAAAACCTGGTATCCGCATGGGGAACGATGACTGATGAGCAATATCAGACCCAACAACATCTTATTCAACTGGGGGTAGAGATAATCACCGCTCATGGCCTGGACGAATTCGACGGTTCAAACGCCCGTTTAAGCTGCGTTTATACCGAGCGAACCCGTGTGGTTGCGGCAGACGCCGTCGTGTTGGTCACTACGCGAATCCCTGCGGATAGCCTCTATAAGGAGATTGCCGGGAAGCTGGAATCAGAACCCCCGGGATCTGCCCCTACACTGCACAAAATAGGTGATTGCGATGCACCTGCCATTATCGCCGCTGCCATCTACGCGGGACATCGTTACGCCCGGGAATTGGGAACCGATATGGAGCAAAGTGATGTTGTCCGCCAGGACAAGCTGTTTGATCCAGACTGAAATCGAGATTCCAGTCATTCAGGGACTACATCACGACCATAAAGGTCTATAATTTTAATCAAGATAAATTTAAATAACGTTCTATTCGAGGTCAATAATGTCAGTACAAGCTAAATCGAAATATAGTGCCGACGATGAGCGGCTCACATCAGTGTCAGAACAACCCAAAAAATTACAATATTGTGTGAATGGTGAGTGGCTCACATCCAAAACCGAGACTTATATGGACTGCTACAACCCGTCCACGGGCGAGGTGATTGCTCAGGCTCCACAATGCACAGCAGAAGAAGTGGAATCAGCAGTCGCGGCAGCCAAGGCGGCTTACCCGGGGTGGTCAAATACCTCTGTGGTCAGACGTGTCCAGGTATTGTTTAAATTAAAAACACTCCTTGAAAAACACCTGGATGAATTGACTGAGATTTTGGCCAGAGAAATGGGAAAGGCTTGGGAAGAAGCAAAGGGAGACGTCTTAAAAGTAATTGAAGTCGTCGAATTTGCCTGTGGTATGCCTCATCTCATGAAAGGGGAGTCCCTGATGGATTGCAGCACCGATTATGATACGACTATGTATCATCATCCGGTTGGTGTTTTTGCCGGAATCGCCCCTTGGAATTTTCCTGCGATGATCCCCCAGGGTTGGATGGCTCCGATTTGCATCGCCGCGGGAAATTGCTTTGTACTGAAGGCCGCTAGTTTTGTTCCTCAAACATCAATGCGAATCACGGAACTATGGTATGAGGCGGGGCTCCCTAAAGGTGTTTTGAACATGGTGACCACCAGCCGGAATGAAGCGGAAATTCTGCTCGAGCATCCTGATATCGCTGGTGTTTCTTTTGTTGGCTCAACCAAAGTTGGCCAGCATATTTACTCGACAGCCGCCGCCAATGGCAAACGGGTTCAAGCTCTGACTGAAGCTAAAAACCACGCCCTGGTATTAAAAGACTGTGTGCTGGAAAGGACAGCCAGAGGAATTGTCAATGCCTTCTGTGGTTGTGCCGGTCAACGGTGCATGGCGCTTCCGGTTATTTGTGTTGAAGAGAGTATTGCCGACAGCTTGGTTGACTATTTGGTGCAATTCTCCTCCGAATTAAAACTGGGACCGGCCTATGAAAAAAGCACTGGCCTTGGACCGCTAGTGAACAAGGGACATAAGAAATATGTTAGCGATTGGATTCAAACGGGTGTTGACGAAGGGGCTAAACTCGTTCTTGATGGTCGAAACCCTGAAGTGCCGGGATATGAAAGTGGATTTTATGTTGGACCAACCATTTTTGATCACGTGACTGAAGAAATGACGGTTGGGCGGGATGAAATCTTCGGGCCTGTTATCTGCATAAAACGTATCCAGAACTTTGAAGAAGGGCTGGAAATTATGAACAACAGTGAGTTTGCCAATGGTTCAGCGATTTATACTCAAAGCGGGCATTACGCCCGTGAATTTTCCAAACGAACTCATGCTGGCATGGTCGGTGTGAACGTTGGTATTCCAGTACCTCTGGGAATCTTTGGTTTCACTGGACAGAAAAAATCATTTTTTGGTGATTTACATACCATGGGAAAAGATGGTGTCAGGTTTTTCACCGAACTAAAGTGTGTCACCACTACCTGGTTTACGGAAGAAATGGCCTCGGACAAGGTTAATACCTGGGACGGAACCATTGAAGTTGGATCAGACGACTGAGATCTTAATATTTAGCGTCACCAGCCCAGGCTAGATCTTCATACGACTGGATGAAGGGTCATAGAAGCCCCTTAATGAGGCCTGTGCACTGCAGCGCTCTTTGGCAATCTCGATCTCAAATGTTGCTTCCTTTATGCGGTCCGCGGTCAAATCGGGCACCGCGACAAACCCCATTCCAATAGCCGCCCCCAAACTATGGCCGTACATGCCAGAGCTCAGGTAACCCACAATATGCCCGTCCATGACAATCGGTTCATTGTGGTAGAGCAGGGGTTCCGGGTCATCCAGTCTGAATTGCACTAGTCGCCGGTCGGGCAAGCCCGCAGCTTTTTCCTGCAGAAACGCATTGCGTCCCATAAAGTCGCCAGCATCGGGTTTGGCCGCAAAACTGAGTCCCGCCTGGATCAGGTTGTCCTCGGAACCAATATCGTGGCCCCAGTGGCGGAAGCCCTTTTCCAGACGCAGGCTGTTAACCGCGTGCAGGCCAACGTTCCGAATATCAAACTCCGCACCGGCCTGTTGCAGTTCAGCAAAGACCTTGGTTGTCTCGCCAGCAGGCACAAAGATTTCCCAGCCCAGTTCGCCCACGTAGGAAAGACGCTGTAACCACACTTCTACACCAGCGACCTTGGCGTATCGCCCGCGACCAAAAGCAAAGCCTTCGGCACTGACATCGGTTTCGGCCAACTTTTCCAACACGGCTCGTGCATTGGGCCCCTGCAACGCCAAACAGGCGTAGTCGGCGCTAATATCACGCAGCTGCACTTCCCCGTGCAAGAGTTTTTTCAAGTGCCACCAGTCTTTGTTAAAAGAACCAATCGCCGTGTTAATCATAAAGCGATTCGAGTCGGTTCTGGAGACGGTCACATCGGCCTCGATTCCACCTCGCTCGTTCAGCCACTGTGTATAAACGAGATTGCCAGGCTCCACCGCTACATCCCCGGCACAGATCCACTGCAGCGCCTTCTCGGCATCCAGCCCGGAAACCTCAAATTTACCAAACGAGGAAATATCGTAGATACCCACGCTCTCCCGCACCGCCCTATGCTCTTCGGCGTAAAATTCAAACCAGTCCTGGCGTTTATAGCTGTAGTGATATTCGGCTTTGGCGCCGCCCCGCGCAAACCAGTTAGGGCGCTCGAATCCAGCCACTTCACCAAAACAGGCGCCCTGCTCTTTGAGCACTTGGTGCAGTGGTGATTGAATACAGTTACGAGCGGTCTTGTACTGATAGAAGGGCCAATGCATGGCGTAGGTGTGACCCAGAGCCTCAGGAATACGCGCCTCGATATAGGCTTGCTCGCGCTGCACCGGGTGATGGCGGCGCACGTCGCACTCCCAAATATCGCCCGATGGGTAGCCGTCGATGACCCAGTCCGCCATCAATTTTCCGATACCGCCTCCGGCGCCAAGGCCCTTGGAATTAAGGCCACAGGCGACAAAAAAATTATCCACCTCAGGCGTCGGTCCCAGCAGGTGCAGATTATCGGGAGTGAAGCTTTCCGGACCGTTAAAGAAGAGGCGTATACCCGCCTTCTCAAGAGCGGGCTGGGTCTCCATACCCCGCATCAGGTACTCTTCGATATGCTCGATGTCGCAGGGGAATTCGTCGAAACAGAAATCCTCGCCGATGCGATCCATGGGGCAACCGCGGGCGTTGTGTTCGAACCAGCCCATCAGCATCTTGCCTGTGTCTTCCTTAAAGTAGACGCCCTTATCGAAATCTCGCAGCACCGGACGCTTTGTCAGTCCGTCCATCTCGTCGGTAACCACATAATAGTGTTCACAGGCGTAGAGCGGCAAATCGACGCCAATTTTTGCGGCGATATTCCGTGACCAGAGCCCCCCGGCTAACACCACATTATCGGCGACTATCGAGCCATGCTCGGTCTTTGCTCCCACCGCTTGACCGTCCTCCACCAGAATCTCTTCCACCTTGACGTTTTCAAGCACCTTGGCCCCGTACTTACGAGCCCCCTTGGTCAGGGCCATAGTGGTATCTATCGCGTTGGTCTGGCCATCATTCTCTATATAAAGAGTTCCCAAAATACCATCGATATTTATACCCGGGTAAAGCTTGGCCAGGCGGTCGTTGTCGATCATCTCAGACTCAACCCCAAAAACACTGGCCATGGAGGAGGTCCGGCGCAATTCTTCCAGCCGCTCTGGCGTTCGGGCCACAGAGAGACTGCCAATGCATTGGTAACCCGTGGCCTGCCCAGTCTCCTCTTCCAGAGAGGCGTAGAGTTCATGACTATACTTGGCCAGATTGGTCAGATAGGGGGTGGGCCAGAGCATGCTGACAAGACCGGCCGCATGCCAGGTGGTACCGCAGGTAAGCTGCCTACGCTCCAGCAGCACCACATCGCTAACACCGCGTTTTGCCAAGTGATAGGCGATGGAACAACCGACGATGCCACCGCCAATAATAACGACCTGGGCCCTGGATGGGAGTTTTCCTTCAACTGTCATACAGGCCTTTTCCCTAAATTTTTGTTTCCACCAGTAATGACGCGCCTCAGTCGAAATTAACATCGATTAAGGCATATAGTCACTCTTTAACAACCATCATCACAATTGATATTTATTCTTTAACCGGTGACTTTTATCACCATCAGGTTCCAATATAGACAACCAGTTACTCGAGTGATTACTGTCATGGCTACATCGCTAAGTTTCGCCAAACTCCCCCCTTTAAAGGCCTTGAAGCGGTTTTACCCAGTGAAATGAAAGAAACAATGGAGACCGGCCAAATGGCCGCCTAGACTAACTTAACAACTGGACCAGTTAATGCGGGCACATCAGCATACATTTGGCCGTCGTTTACGGGCCGCTGGCGTGTCGTTTGAGGACAGGCAGGATCTTCTGGGACACCGCTCGGGAAGGATCACGACCCACTACTCGGCAGCCGAATTGGGTAATTTGTTAACGGCCGCTAACCAAGTGGTTGGGGAAGGGTCCCTCAAAACTCCCGCAAATCTCCGCGGCTTTCACTTTAATCAACTGATTGGTCTGACGAAGCACCTGCCTGAGTACGGCAGGGGCTACGCCGACCGTTATCTTCGAAATTGTCCATCGACACGCGGATTTTCAGTTTGGCGGTGAGAGCTCTAGGCTATATTTTTCACAAGGTTACCGGGGTGCCCGTTGCTCGATTTGCATCACCGTGCCCCACGATGCACAACTCAATCGTGCAAATCTCCCGAACTACATCCATCACTTGTGACGGTCGAATCGTAGTCGATCGTCAAGTTTGGTCCTTGGGCATTGGAATTGCTTCTTTTCTTCATCGGTCTTGTGTCAGACTGTGACTGCAGTATCTTCGAGGTTTCACATTGTGAGTGACAGTTTCCCGGGTCCCAAGACACGCGCTGCACTCGAACGCGGCATTCCGCTTTTCAAGAACGGCTTGAGGTTCGATGCCGAAATGGAGCGAGCCGGGCGACGCGGATTTCGTCCGGTACGGCAGATCGTTATCGATAAGGCGGAGGGCGACTTCGTCTGGGACCTGGACGGCAAACGCTACATCGATTTCCAGAATGGCTGGGCGACAAACCCGCTCGGCAACTGTCATCCCGAGATTCTTGAGGCCGTCGAAGCGGCCAACCGTCGCTTTGGCTTCCATTACGACCACCCTTTGCGCTACGACCTGGCCGAAATGCTCGCCGACATTATGCCGGGCAAGGCGCTGCCACGGACAAATTACGAGGTGTCAGGTACTGAGGCGGCTGAAGCCGCTGTCCACCTGGCGCTCACGCATACGAAGCGGCGCTACATCATTACATTCAGTTCTTCCTTCCACGGCATGGGCCTCGGCACGAAAGTCCTGAGTGGTCTCAACGGCAGCTATGGCACTTATCTCGAAGGCTGGGGCGGCGGCGTTATCAAGGCGCCCTACCCGTACAGTGAGCGAATCCCGGCCGAGATGAGCGAGGATCAGTACACCGAGTATTGCCTTTGGTACCTCGACAACCACATTCCCGCCAGCATTGCGGCGCGTGACAACATCGCGGGTATCCTCGTCGAGCCGGGTCTCGCCGAAGGCGGCAACTGGATTCCGTCAACGCGTTTTCTGAGTGGAATTCGCGACATCTGCGACAAGAACGACTGGTTGATGATCTCTGACGAAGTGCTGACGGGGCTGGGTCGTACGGGCCGGATGTGGGGTATCGAACACTATGACGTCGTACCCGATATCCTCGCGTACGGCAAGAACCTGTCCGGAGGCATTGCACCACTGTGCGGAATTTCCGCGCGCGACGAAATCCTGGGCGACAACGAAGATTTCGCATCCGGCTCGACGTTTGCC
>JAZFSS010000093.1:0-3847 GCA_036446275.1 Gammaproteobacteria bacterium
GCGCCCCGGATATCACCGTACACGCCCCCTATGACAGGAAACCCATCGGCTCCGTTGCCGCGGCCGATGCCGCGACCATAGAAACCGCCCTAGCCACCGCCTATAAACTGTTTCGGAATCGCGACCAATGGTTGCCCGCCGCTGAGCGTATTCGCATCCTTGCCGGTACCGCCGATGCGATGGAACAACAGGCGGAACACCTGGCGGTAGAGGCCGCACGTGAAGGAGGCAAGCCGCTAACGGATTCCCGTGTTGAGGTGACACGGGCGATTGATAGCCTGCGCATTTGTATCGAAACGCTGCGCACCGAGGCCGGTGAAGTGGTTCCCATGCGGGTCAACCCGGCCTCGGCCCAGCGCATTGCATTCACCCAGAAAGAACCCATTGGCGTAGTAGTGGCCGTCAGCGCCTTTAATCATCCGTTGAATCTGATTGCCCACCAAGTCGGACCGGCGATCGCAACCGGTTGTCCCGTGATTATAAAACCGGCGGAGGCCACTCCGCTGTCTTGCTTCCGGTTGGTAGAACTGCTGCGGCAAGCCGGTCTACCGGATGAATGGTGTCAGCCCCTGGTGATCGAGGATCATGCCGTGGCGCAAGCCCTGGTGACCGATCCGCGCGTGGGATTTTTCAGTTTCATCGGCAGCGCCAAGGTGGGTTGGATGTTGCGTTCCAAATTGGCGCCTGGAACCCGCTGTGCCCTTGAGCATGGCGGGGCCGCCCCCGTGATCCTTGCCGGTGATGCAAATCTGCAGGACTGCACGCCGCTGCTTGCAAAGGGCGGTTTCTATCATGGCGGGCAGGTGTGCGTATCGGTTCAGCGCGTATTTGCGGAACGCAATATCGCCAACACCTTCGCTGAGCAGTTGGCTGCCATCGGCGACAAAATGACTATTGGAGACCCGACGTTAGAGGACACCGATATCGGTCCGTTGATCCGTCCCGGCGAAGTGGACCGGGTAGAGCAATGGGTCAGCGAAGCAGTGACGGCAGGCGCCACTTTGGTGTCCGGCGGCAAACGACAATCAGACACCTGCTTTGCCCCTACGGTGCTACTAGACCCACCGGATGACGCTAGGGTTTCCACCCAGGAAATATTTGGGCCCGTGATCTGTGTCTACACGGTTGATGATATAGACGACGCCCTGCGCAGGGCCAACAGCCTCCCCGTCGCCTTTCAGGCAGCTGTATTCACCGGCCAGATAGACATCGCGCTCAAATGTTATAGCCGCCTGGACGCATCGGCGGTGATGGTGAACGACTTTACCGCCTTCCGGGTGGATTGGATGCCCTTTGCCGGGTTAAGGCATTCCGGTCATGGCGTGGGCGGCGTCCCCCACACGATGCGTGATATGTGGATCGAGAAATTAATGGTGGTACGTTCCGGGGAAATCATTCCCTAAGGAATCCAATAGACATGAGTGAACCACAACCGAAAACCGGTCAAACCCCGTCGAAGCAACAAAAGGCGTCGGATCTCTTCGTCCGATGCCTTGAGGCCGAAGGCGTTACTCATATTTTTGGGGTGCCCGGCGAGGAAAACGCCGATCTAATGATGTCCTTGTTGGATAGCGAGATCAAGTTTGTACTCTGCCGTCACGAACAGTCGGCGGCATTTATCGCCGATGTCTATGGCCGCCTAACCGGTAAGGCCGGCGTATGTTTGGCTACCCTGGGACCGGGTGTCACGAATCTGGTCACGGGCCTGGCCGACGCCAATATGGACCGGGCCCCGGTAGTGGCAATCATCGGCCAGGGTTCCACCAAGCGGCTGCACAAGGAAAGTCATCAGAACATGGACGCGGTGGCAATGTGTGAACCCATCAGTAAATGGGCGCATTCCATTGTCGATGAAGAAACCGTTTCTGAAGTGATTCGCAAGGCCTTTAAGCTGGCGGAAGAGGAAAAGCCCGGTGTCAGCGTCATCGAGTTGCCCGAAGACGTGGCCAAGCAACCCACCGACGCCCAACCCCTGCGCGTGTATAAGACCCGCCGGCCGGGAGCCGACTATAAGGCGGTAACCGAGGCCGTGAAGGTAATTGTCAAGGCTAAGCGGCCGATCATCCTCGCCGGCAACGGAGCCATCAGAAAGCGGGCGGCCAAACAACTCCGGAGGTTGTCCCACAAGACCGGCATCCCCGTGGTTAACACCTTTATGGGTAAGGGTTCTATGCCAATGGATGACAAACACTGCCTGTTCACCATGGGCCTGCAGAGCAAAGATCACATTAACCACGCCTTGGAAGAAGTGGATGTGGTGATTACCGTGGGTTATGACCTGGTGGAGTACGCGCCGAGCTTCTGGAACTGCGCGATGGATAAAGCCATCGTACACATCGATTTTCTGCCGGCAGAGGTAGACTGCAATTATACCGTGGCCGTGGATGTGGCCGGCGATATTGCCGATGCCCTCTGGAAAATCAATGTGGAACTGGAGAAAGATCATGCGGGGGATCTTCCGTTACAGGATATCGAGTCCTGGCTGAAACTCCGCAAGACCATACTCGATGATTTCGCCATGGAAAAAGACGACAGGTCTTTTCCAATGAAGCCGCAAAAAATCCTCTGGGATGTGCGTGAGTTTATGGGGCCGGAGGATTTGTTGTTATCGGACGTGGGCGCCCACAAAATGTGGGTCTCCCGGTATTACCAGTGCTACGCCCCAAACACGTGCTTAATCTCCAACGGATTCTGTTCCATGGGCTTTGCCCTGCCCGGCGCCATTGGCGCGAAATTGGCGCGACCGGACCACCGCGTCTTGGCCATCTGCGGTGACGCCGGCTTCCTGATGAATGTTCAGGACCTGGAAACCGCGGTACGACTCGGCGTTAATGTGGTCTACATGATCTGGGAAGATCATGAATACGGCCTCATTAAATGGAAACAGCAGAACCAGTTCAACGGCCGTCATTCGGACCTGGGTTTTAATAATCCTGACTGGGAGTTGTTGGCCCGATCATTTGGCATGTGGGGCAAGCATGTGAGCAAGCCTGACGAACTGGTGCCAGCCCTGGAACAGGCATTTACCCAGACTGGGCCCGCGCTGATCAGCGTGCCGATCGATTACCGCGAAAACCTTAAACTCACCGAGCGGCTGGGCAAGATCGAGTGCACAATATGATAAAGCAGATAACGGGGTACAGATAACAGAGCACAGGGGACGCGTGTGCTGCGCACACTCTTGATTGATTTGGCATGCGCGAAGCGCATACATTCACTGTTCCCTGTTATCTGTATCCTGTTATCTGAACTTAATGAATTGTAGGAAATCGAATATCGGACTGCCGGCTGCCTCCCTGCAAATCCCGGAAATAGGCCAGCAAGGTTGGGATTAACGTCTTTAGGCCTTTATTGGCAAGGGACAGCTCTATCTCCGCCTTTGCCGCCAAACCCGCAACATCCAATCCCGCAATCAGAGTAGCAACGGCCCCTTCGCCGGAATTTTTTCCCGGCTCCTTTTCGCTACCCCGTTTGGACAAGACGCTAAGGACTTGCCCGGGGGTTTCCATCAGAAATAGTTGGGCCTGCCCATTACTAAAACCCGACAGTACGAGCTTGCCTACCAGATCTACACCGTGCAGTTGAAGAAAATCGCGTACAAAACTCATGGCCCTTCTCCTTGACCAAGGTTTATGGCTGAACGCCGGAAGGTAGCAACACTACTACGCGGGGCCAGTGTAACCCTTTGGGTGAAACTCGCAAGACAAAACCCTACGGTCCATTGTATTTGTGGTTGCAACTGGATATTCATCAGATAGTTAAATGATATTATTAACGCTAACTAGCAGACAACAAACACTTTACTACTACATTTATTTTGCGAGGGAAACATAAAGAGTTTGTTGGC
>JAZFSS010000094.1:0-3577 GCA_036446275.1 Gammaproteobacteria bacterium
CTGGAAGGTGTGCTGAGGACAGGCATTCATCATCTCAAACACAGCCTGTATAAACTCAAGGGGAACGCCTTCCTGGAAAAGGTCGCTCATGGAATTGACGAAAATGATTCGAGCTGTCTTCCAGCGTTTAGGTTGATCTAAGATGGAATAATCGAGAAAAAGCTTACCGGACCAATGCCCGTGTCGGTTGATGGTCCCGATGTAGTTTTCGGTTCGTCCCGGATTTCGGCCTGATCTCTTAGCGGCCTTGGCAACGGCGATTAACCGGCTCGCCATGCGTTCTGCATAACAATGCTTACAACCCGGGCTGACCTTAGTACACCCTACGATGGGATTCCAGGTTGCCTGCGTCCATTCGATCGCCGAGTTTGAACTCATAGCAGTTACCCATTGCTTCTTGCTATACTGGACGTGCGTACAGTATCAGTCGATTTTGCAAGAGTCAATCATTTGCTGTAATTTCAAACAGTCCTGGGCTTTTTTTCTGGATGCCACTCATCTTCGCCGCCCTGCTACATATAAGTCCTATTGCTTAATTTCCCAATCCTTGCGCCAAGACACTGTCAGGTGGTCACCAAGCGCAGGACACCCATTAATTAACTAGCTAGCTAATTAATCGGCGTCCTATACCATTACACATAGCGCGCTTTACGGATTGTTTCGGTCCAGACACCGATAGCCAATGGACTCAGTCAGGTGTTTAGTGGTTATTTTTTTTACACCCTCTAAATCCGCAATGGTACGCGCAACTTTTAGTATACGATGATACGCGCGTGCGGAAAGTTGAAAGCGTTCCATTACCTGATGCAGTAGTCGTTTATCTTTCTCAGTGATCGTACAGAATTTATCGATCTCTTTGTTATCTAATAGGGCATTTAGTTTTTCGCTTCGCTTTCTTTGTCGTTGTTGTGATGCCTCTACGCGTTTTCGTACCACTTCACTCGATTCACCTGATGCACCTTGCAACTGTTCAAACGGCAGCCGCGGCACTTCAATTTGAATATCAATTCGATCCAATAACGGTCCTGATATTTTCGCCCGATACCGTTGCACCTGTTCGGCGGTACATCGGCATCGTCCGGAAGGATCACCCAGATAGCCACAGTGGCAGGGGTTCATTGCTGCGATCAGCTGAAACCGTGCCGGAAATTCCGCCTGCCGGGCAGCGCGGGAAATGGTGATACAGCCGGTTTCCAATGGTTCCCGTAGAACCTCCAACGCCCTACGATCAAACTCCGGCAGTTCATCTAAGAACAACACGCCATGATGGGCCAGAGAAATCTCCCCCGGTCTGGGATGGGAGCCGCCGCCGACCAGGGCGACGGCTGAGGAGGTGTGGTGTGGATTGCGGAACGGCCTTTTTTTCCACGTCCGGTAATCGAATCCTTGTGGACTCACCGATGTTACCGCAGCGGTTTCCAAGGCTTGTTCGTCAGTCAGTGGCGGAAGGATGCCCGGCAAGCGGCAGGCCAGTAGGCTCTTTCCGGTACCGGGTGGACCAACCATCAAGAGACTATGGCCACCTGCGGCGGCGACCTCCAGTGCGCGCCGGGCCTGATGTTGTCCCCGCACATCTGCAAGATCCGGGACTGCATCGGAAGACCCCGGTGGTGGTGCCGGCAGTTCCGGTGTAAGGCGCAGACCGGAAGTCAGTTGTTCAGTGACTTCCAGCAGATGATTGGCGCCCAGTACAACGGTTTGCTGTACCAGCGCCGCCTCGGTTGCATTTTCCTTGGGTAGTATCAGGGTGCGTTGTTGGTGTCCGCATTGCAGCGCCGCACAGAGTACGCCCCGTACCGCTCGAAGCTCGCCGGACAAGGCTAATTCGCCGATGAATTCGTGGCCGGATAGAGCTTGCTTCGGAATTTGTCCCGATGCCGCCAGGATTCCAAGGGCGATAGGCAGATCGAAGCGACCGCCCGCCTTGGGCAGATCCGCCGGCGCCAGATTGACCGTAATACGTCGGGTAGGAAATTCAAAGCGGCTATTGAGCAGTGCGCCGCGAACCCGGTCTTTGCTTTCTTTGACCGCCGTTTCAGGCAGGCCCACGATGGAGAGGCTAGGCAGCCCATTACTCAGGTGAACCTCCACGGAAACCAGCGGGGCTTCTATACCTAATTGAGCACGGCTATAGACAACGGCCAGTGACATGGAATCCTTTCCTTATATATAGAACAGGTTTCATCCAAAAACCCATGGGCTGTTCCGCTAGCCTCATGATAACCGAAAATTGGGGAACCGGATTGATGCGCACGCTACGCTTTGCACATCCTACACCAGATGGCGTTCTCGTAGGATGCGCTAAGACCGATAGGTCGAGCGCATCAGGATAACTGCGTGATTTCGTTATCTGTTACCGGTAAATCTGTAACCCGAATTTAATGCGCACACAGCGCTTCGCGCATCCTACGAAGGGGAGCCGGATTCGGCCTTGGCCTCCAGTTCCGCAATCTCCTTTTCCAATTCTTCCAATTTGGCACGGGTGCGCGCCAGCACCTGGGTCTGTACATCGAATTCTTCACGGGTTACCAGGTCCATTTTCCCTAGCACGCTCTGAATAATCGCCCGAAAGTTCTTTTGCAGATCATCCCGCAATACCTTCAATCCACTCGGCAGGCTGTCGGCCAGGCGCCGCGCCATGTCATCAAATACCTTGGGATCAATCATAGTTTCCACCTTAGAGCATTCTTCCAAGGCACGTCCAGACCCCTTATCTCGTCTGCACTAAATTAGTGCAGACTGTCGATCTCCGGCGCCCAATCCGCCCCATTTTGGGGCGTCTGGTGGCCTCGAATTAGGGCAACTGGAACTTAACTAACTGTTTACTATGATGATTATTTTATGGCACGGGAACTGCAATAGTACCGGCTGTGTTACCCCAGAATCGCATCGACACGAAATGCGAAAACAAATTCGAACGGTATTAGACCAATCGTTCACAACCTGAGGAGTCATCAATGAATATTAAATTATCTCATATCGTGTTTGCCGCCACGTTGCTGGGCATTACGACAGCTGCCCTGGCGGGCAAAAAAACGCCGACGCTCGGCGAAGTGCTCGGCGCCTCAGGCGTTGAGATCAGCGGATACATAGACACTTCGTACACCTACAGCGACTCGGGAGTGAGCCCGGTTTCCGGCCGCGTCTTTGATACGGAAGACAACTCTTTCAATCTCAACATGATCGGGCTTTCCATTAGCAAACTCCCCAGCGAGGGATTTGGTGGCGCGGTAGTACTCAACGCCGGTGAAGACGCGAACGTGACAGCAGCCAGTGGTTCGGGTAGTGACGATGAGTTCGACGTACAGCAGGCCTACGTAAATTACGGCACAGGTGCCCGCCAGTTTATGTTTGGTAAATTTGCAACCTTGCAGGGTGCGGAAGTGATCGAGAGCAAGGATAACTGGAACTTTTCCCGCTCCATTCTGTTTGGCTCCGCAATTCCCTTTACCCACACTGGTATACGCGTAAGCCACACAGTCAACGACGCCTTATCACTCACGGCCGGAATAAACAACGGTTGGGACAATCTGAAAGACGACAACGATGCAAAATCTCTGGAACTGCAAGCCTATTA
>JAZFSS010000095.1:0-8094 GCA_036446275.1 Gammaproteobacteria bacterium
ACCAAGAAAGACTGAATTCACCACCGTCCGGGTCCCTACATCGATCGTAATAGCCATCGAATCCGGGGCCCGCAAGACTCCGACGAGCTCCTTGTTGTTTGGTGAAAAACCAAACAGGTCGATCTTGTGTAAGCCCGGTCCAAGTCCATGTTTGGGGTCGGCCAGATCGATGACGTCAATGACGTCATAGGTAGCGCTGCGACCATCGCGTATCTCCAGAGTGCCGCTATTCCGATTGCCGATCCAGATTTCTTTTCCATTTGAGGTTTCCGCGATTGCATGCGGATCCAGCCCGGTCGTGTGAGTGCTGAACACCACTGTGTTCGAGGCGATATCAACTACATGAAACATGTTCGCCAAGGGATTGCCTGCCCTCACTCCGGCTATTACATACATCCTGTCACTGCTCTTGGAGCGCAACAGTCCACACGCGTTCACAACCCCTGCAATGGTTGTCTGCGCTGCTGTTTCCGTACCAGTCGCATTATCGACCGTGAGTATGATCAACTTATCGGTGACGGCCGCGGCGTGATAGATCGTTTTGCTGTTTGCGCTCATACCGATACACACCGGCTTATCAAAAGTCCCGCCCGGGCCATCGCCAATCGCGATATTGTTCACGATTGAGTTGCTCGTGGTATCAATCACGTCCGTATTGTCATTGAGGTTGTTGGAATAGGCGAAACGATCATCTTCGGAAACCACGACGGCATGAGATCTTCCAGCCGTGTAGGCAGTGCCTACGATGGTTCTCGAGTCCGCGTCGATGGCATCCACACTTGAGCTACCCGGCGTGAACGCGGCTTCTCCCAGATTGGACGAGTAATAGGTACTGTAGTCCGAGGTAAAGTCGCCCATGTGAGTATGCTCGTTAGTGCCGGGAATGGTTGCGAGAATAGTTAAATCCTCATCCAGCACCTGCGTACCCGTATCATGTGCCTGGTTGGCTACCCAGACTTCGTACGCTCCCGCGCTGCCTGGAAATGCAAGCATCATTGCCAGCCCCATTACGGCGGCCAGACAAGATCTTGCAGATTGTGTAATTGATTTCATAGTGCACCTCCTCAGGTGAGTTAGTTTTAACGGAGGCAGAGTACTTACTGGGCCTCCGATCGCCGGTCATACGCGGCTATCCCTGAAGACGTTGACAAACGAACAATTAATGCTTCGTATAAAAGTGAAAACTACTTTTTAATTAGAATCCTTCTAAATACAGCTTTAGCTGTAGCAGGAACCGTGCCAGCTAATGCTCCCCCGATTTTTTCCTGATAACCTGTTGTGTCATGGTCGTATTTTTCAGTATGCCGGACTTGGGCCGCTGGCTCTGGCCCGAAACCGGCCGCCATTCTTGTCATGATAGGTGACAATATGTCAGGCCGAACCTGACAATCTGTCAGGCATTCGGTACGGCGGGGGATCGGATCGGAGTGCGCGGGTTTCAGCGTAACTGGTAACGCGTCAGCTTGCGGTACAACGTGCGCTCGCTGATACCGAGGGCGGCGGCCACCTGCTTGCGGTTGCCGCTGTACTGACGCAGCAACTCGGCGATGTGTTGGACCTCCAGTTCGCTAAGGGTAGCGGCTGCCGGTGAAAGAGAAGCACTCGGTAGGGGTTGCTGGGACTCTTCGACCTGTGACCCGAAGGCCGGGGACTTATCGAACCGCTGGAGTACGTTGGCAATGCTCCGGGCATTGATCTGCCCGTTCGCGGCTTCGGCCACGGCGGTGCTGAGAATGTTCGCCAACTCCCGCGCGTTGCCGGGGTAATCGTACTTTTTAAGCTGGTCGAGGGCGCCATCCGTCAGGCGCAACCGCTTTTGAAACAACCGGCCAATGCGATCTAGCAGGGCACACGCCAGCACCGGTATGTCCTCGCGGCGTTCGCGAAGACTGGGAATCCTTATCGAAATGCACGCCACACGATAGTACAGGTCTTCCCTGAATCGCTCGGCTACCACGGCATCACACAGGTTGCGGTTGGTGGCGCAGATGATCCGCACGTCCGCGCGCAGGTCCTTGCGGCCACCGACGCGACGAAACTCGCCCGTCTCCACCAACCGGAGCAGCTTGGCCTGCAGGGGTGCCGACATATCGCCGATCTCGTCCAAAAATAGCGTGCCGCCATCGGCTTGCTCGAACAGCCCGGGTTTTTCGCCAACGCTGCCCGTAAACGCGCCCTTCTCGTGGCCGAATACCTCGGCTTCGAACAGCGGCTCAGTGAATACCGTGCAGTCCAACGTCTGGAAGGGCTTGCCGGCGCGGGAGGAGTTGTTGTGGATATAGCGTGCCGCCAGACCCTTGCCTGTACCGGTCTCACCTAGGACCAACACCGACGTATCGGCAGCAGCCGCCAAATTGAGTTGTTCCAGGCAGGCCAGGAACACCGGCGTCTCTCCCACCATGCGAATCCCGTTGATCCGGCGCTCCTCCGGCGCCGCGATCTCCTCCACCGTCTCGCCCATGAATAGCTCGCCGTCTGTGCCCTGGAGGGGGAAGCCGGTCACCCGCACCCGGTGCTTGCGGTGGTGTTCGTCATGGCGCACGTGCAGGCAGGTATGGACCTTCCCCGTCTGGTAGACGTGAGCATGGGGGCAGTCTTCCCTGCTCTCGGGACAGGCAAGCATATTGCCGTGCGTAATCTCGAAGCAGCGTTTACCGAGGACCCGGCCGCCCTCATGACCGTAAATCTGCTCGTAGGCCCGGTTGACGGCCACGACCCTGCAGTCCTTGTCGATGACCAAGAAGGGTAGGGTGTGGCTCTCCATCCACGATTGCAGATCGATATTGATCGTTTCTTTCACCGCTTGGGCTCCGTCGGACGCAGCAGCGGAATCTATGTAACCTCGTAAGCGGCGGTTCCATGCCTGATATAAAAGTCGTCCTGCGAGGACGCTTAATTGTTACAACGACATCATTGTCATTTAGCAATTTAGTTCACTTGATCTATATCAATTAAACTTTATCTAAATTGATATACAGGGGTGGTTTTTAACTAATATAAATATTTGTTATTAAACATAAAAATAGGGAGACGGTGTTGCATCTAGAAAAGTGTCGGGCTTTTACCGGGATCAATCTTGCGCAGTTATGCAAAATGCAACGGGCGTTACCGCCGGTACGTTAATAAGAACAGGTGGTTACAGGCCATAGTTATAGCGATGAATCAGGTGATTGAAGGTTGAAATCCTTATACCTCTAATACAGGCCACGAAAATCCAGTAATTAGAAGTCTCAATAACTTTCCTTTATGACGAATGGCGGCAATGGGGCGGTAAGCGCCTATTGGATACGGTAAACAATTGAGGTTCTTTCCTGAAATATGGAGGAACTCTCGTGCGTTACTTCGCCCACAACCCCAAACTGAATCAGTTTGACGCCTCCGATGATGCAGGTTGCAGCGGCGCTGATGTTTGCGGCGATCTCTCCCTGTATACCAAAAGATAGAGCACCGGCAAAACCAGTAATGTCAGTATCGTAGAAGAAATAATACCGCCGATAACCACTGTCGCCAGGGGCCGTTGCACTTCGGCGCCGGTGCCGACATTGAAGGCCATGGGTACGAAACCGAGGCTGGCTACCAACGCAGTCATCAGTACCGGACGCAAACGGCCTATTGCACCATCAACAACAGCTTGCGCGAGGACGATGCCTTTAGTGCTCAGGTCACGGATGAAGGACAACATGACTACTCCATTTAACACGGCAACGCCAGACAGGGCGATGAAACCTACCGCCGCGGAAATCGACAATGGCATGCCCCGTAAGGTCAACGCCGCAATACCACCAGTTAAAGCCAGTGGTACTCCGGTAAATACCAGCGCTGCATCCTTGACTGAATTAAAGGCCATAAACAAAAGCCCGAAAATGATTAACAAAGTCACTGGCACAACCACCTTCAGACGGTTAGTCGCGGAGATGAGTTGTTCGAAGGTGCCACCATAATCCAACCAGTAACCAGGCGGAATATTTACGTTACCAGTCACCGCTTTTTGCACCTCGGCAACAAAGCTGCCCAGATCCCGTCCACGCACGTTCGCGGTCACAAACACGCGGCGTTTGCCATTTTCACGACTGATCTGGTTCGGTCCAATCTTAAATTCAATCTGCGCGACTTCACCCAGCGGTATCGCCTCGGGAGGCGTGCGGGCAATGCCCAATGCGTCGGCATCACCGGCGACTTCCCGTTCATCCGTGTTGGTCAGGCGGATAGGGAGTCGCGCCAGGGCGTCCAGATCCGTACGCAATGACTCTGGCAAACGGACCACCAAATCAAAACGCCGATCCCCCTCAAATACTATTCCGGCTACTTCGCCACCCATGGCAATACGTAATGGTTCCTGTATCGATGCAACATCTAGTCCGTAGTAAGCCAAGCGCTCACGGTCTGGTGTCACTGTCAGTGTTGGTAAGCCGCCAGTATGTTCGGTGCGAACATCAGCCGCACCAGGCACCTTAGATACCACCGCCTCTATCTGCTCCGCCAGTTCCACAAGTGTATCCAGATCGTCGCCGTACACCTTTACCGCGAGATCCGATCGCACACCGGATATTAATTCGTTGAACCGCATCTGGATCGGTTGGGTGAACTCGTAATTGTTACCAGGTATTGTCCACGCGGCGGTCTCCATCTCCTTAACAAGATCTGACTTCGGCTTACGCGGATCTGGCCATTCTTTGCGCGGCTTCATTATTATGAAAGTATCCGCCACATTGGGTGGCATTGGATCCGTGGCGATTTCCGCGGTGCCTATTTTTGTGAACACATGGGAGACCTCGGGAAAACTGCGGATCTTTGCTTCCAGCGCGGTTTGCATTTCCACTGCTTGGGACAGGCTGGTGCCGGGGATCCGCAAGGCGTGCAGGGCGATATCACCTTCATCCAGGCTGGGTACGAATTCCGTTCCCAATCGGGTTGCCTGTAATCCCGCCAACAACACCAGTGCGGCCGCGGCAGTGACCACGGGCCAACGATGTGCCAACACAAAATCCAATGCAGGCTCATAGAGTCGCCGCATCAGACCCATGAAGGCGTTTTCTTTCTCAGCGACACGACCACGTACAAACAAGGCTACAGCAGCAGGCACCGCGGTTAGTGAAAGTATCAAGGCACTGAACAGTGCGGTAACCACCGTAAACGCCATGGGGTGGAACATCTTTCCTTCGACGCCGTCGAGACTGAAAATCGGCACATACACAATCATTATAATGATCACCCCAAAGACACTGGGTCGGATCACTTCTACGGTTGCCTCACGAACAATGCGCAGGCGTTCGCTAAGATCCGGCAAGGTACGTAGATGACGTTGTTCGTCGGCGAGCCGGCGCAGGCAATTTTCAACAATGATCACTGCTCCATCAACAATCAGACCGAAATCCAGCGCACCGAGGCTCATGAGATTGCCCGACACCTGGGATTCCACCATACCAGTGATCGTCATCAACATGGCCAGGGGGATGACTGCCGCCGTAACCAGCGCCGCCCGCCAGTTTCCGAGCAACAGAACCAACACCAAGATCACAAGCAAGGCGCCTTCCACGAGATTTTTCTTTACCGTAGCGATGGTTTTATCCACCAGGGAAGTGCGATCGTAGAGAGGATTCAATACCACCCCTTCCGGTAACGACGGCTTGATCGCCTCCAGCTTTTTAGCGGCCGCCCGTGCCACTTGACGGCTGTTTTCACCGATCAGCATGAACACTGTACCGAGCACGACCTCGCGGCCATTCTGGGTTGCCGCACCGGTACGTAACTCACTACCGATTTTAACCTCAGCAACACGCTCAAGCGTAATAGGTACACCATCCCGTTTAGCTACCGTAATGCTGCGAATGTCTTCCAGGTTCGAAACCTGGCCGGGGGATCGGATCAGATACTGTGCGCCGTACCGCTCAATGTATCCGGCTCCGGTGTTGCTATTGTTGCGGGCCAACGCCGCCATGACGTCGGTAAGGGTCAGGTCGTAGGCCAGCAGCTTGTCGGGGTAGGGCAGTACATGGAATTGCTTGGTGTAACCACCAATGGTGTTCACATCCACTACTCCCGGTGTTTGACGCAACTGGGGGCGAATGATCCAGTCCTGTACCGTACGCAATGCCATGGGATCGTGAGCGGTGCCTGCCGCGCTGGAAACGGTGTACATGAAGATTTCGCCCAACCCGGTTGCGATGGGCCCCATAGCCGGCTCAATATCGTCCGGAAGCCGATTTTTAACTTCGGCAAGGCGTTCATTCACCAGTTGCCGGGCCAGATAAATGTCAGTGCCGTCCTGGAACGCCACGGTCACCTGAGACAATCCGTAACGGGAAACGGAACGGGTATAGTCCATGCGTGGCAGACCGGCCATGGCCGTTTCAATAGGAAAGGTCACCCGTTGCTCCACTTCCAAGGGTGAATAACCCGGGGCCTCGGAATTGATTTGCACCTGCACGTTGGTGATGTCGGGCACGGCGTCAATGGGTAGTTTTCCGTAGTTATAAACACCCAGCACCGCTAACCCCAGGGTGATGACCAGCACCAACCAACGATGGGCAAGTGAAAATGCGATGATTCGATTCAACATGACATTAATCCGCTAACGGTTGATAAGAAACTTTCGCGCATTAGATTTGTTAGTAATCGCTTAGTGATCATGGCTTGCACCCGACTTCTCAATATCAGCCTTGATCAAATAACTGTTTTCCGTAACATACTCAGTGCCCGGTTCCAGCCCACCTGTCACCTCAGCCCAATCGCTGTTGCGACGCCCCAGTTCCAGCATACGGACCTCGTAGGTCTCGCCGAAGCGGGCAAAGACAACCTGAAAGTCCCGGAAACGTTGCAGTGCGGATTGCTTCACGGCCAATGGCACATGGTGTTCAGCCACGGTGACTCTTCCCCGCACAAACTGTCCTGCCCTTAGAACGCCTTCCGGGTTGGGCACTTGCACCCGGGCACGAACACTCTGACTGGCATGGGCGGCTAGCGGAGATATCCAGTCAATCACGCCCGAGGTCCGATAGGTATTGTCCAGGGTTTCAATCTCGACACTTTGGCCGACTTTTATACTGGCCAGGTCGCTGCTGAATACATCCAATTCCACCCACATGTTCGAAACATCCGCGATGATGAACATTGGCTCATCGCCAGTGGCTTCGCCCACTTGGATATCGCGCTTGACGATGTAACCGGCAATCGGCGCCCTCACCGAATAGGTTTGCAGGCTTTCATTGCTTTGTACGGAAGCCAGGGTATCTCCTGCCTTGACAAGATCGCCAAGATCCCGGCGAATGGAATGAATCACTCCGGGAAACCTTGCCCGCACACGTGACAGTCGATTAGGATCCGTTTGCACCCTGCCGGTTAACGTCAACGTTTCATAAATCGTTCTCGGACCGGCGGTTTCGGTTTTTATGCCTGCTTCCCGAGCCATCGCCTCCACAATCTCTGTGCGGCCTTCATAGCTGTCGTAGCTCCAGCGATGTTGTTGCCCATCAAACGTAGCCATGATGTTTACATCAAAAGAATGCGGCTCCGACACTACACCTATCCCACGCAGATAATCCCGCTGCGGCATGAAAGCAATATGGTCTACCTGGCCGCTGAGTCGTTGCAGCTCGATGCTTAGATCGACTCGATCCGGTGAGAGCGGTCTTTTATGCTCGTAGGCATAGACATGAAATTCCGGCGGGATACCTGCCTCGAAGATCGTGATCTCAACGGCAAAATCCCCATCCATAAGAAGCCGACCGCCATGGGGACCCTTAGTGACTTGTTCTTGATGGTGTACGAGTTCTCCTTGGCCATGGTGAGTACCCGATTCCAATAGCATCCAAGCAGCCAAAGCACCGGTGGCAACCAAAACAAATACGGTAATTAGCGTGTTGCGATTCATGGCATCGCTCCTGTGGTCATGCGGTTGCCGGTTAAGCGATCGATTTCGGTGCGGTAACGGTGGTAGTCAGCAGCGCTAGTGACCGCCTCAAGACGGGCGTTCAGCAGTTCCCGTTGTGCATCAATCAGCTCCAGGAAAGAATAGCGGCCCATGTTGTAACCCTTCTCATAATCCCGGAGTGCGCGGTTCGCTTCGGGGATGATGCGCCGGCGCAGGATTTCAAC
>JAZFSS010000096.1:0-2851 GCA_036446275.1 Gammaproteobacteria bacterium
CTGAGACTGGCTCGAAGAGGGTTATATACCACAAGCCCTAATCCTCGGGTCGGTTGTGTGCTGGTCCGCGATGGTAGTGTGGTTGGCGAGGGATGGCACGAACGTGCCGGTGAGCCCCACGCCGAGGTGAATGCCTTAAAAAAGGCCGGTGGCTTGGCAAGAGGTGCAACTGCGTATGTGACTTTGGAGCCCTGTTGTCATCATGGCCGCACGCCGCCGTGTACCAACGCCTTGATCGATGCGGGAGTTTCCCGGGTGGTTGCCGCGATCCAAGATCCTAATCCACGGGTTGACGGCCAGGGAATGCTGCAATTAGGGGCGGCGAGTATCGAGACGAAGATAGGCATAATGGAAGACCAGGTCAGGGCCCTAAACCCAGGGTATATGCAGCGCTTCGAGGCGGGGCGGCCTTTCAATCGATGTAAGCTGGCAATGAGTTTAGACGGACGAACGGCAATGGCGTCCGGTGAAAGCAAATGGGTAACCGGTGATCAGGCAAGGCAGGATGTGCAAAGGTTTCGTGCCCGGAGTTCCGCCATTCTAACCGGAATCGGGACGGTATTGGCCGATGACCCATCCATGAACGTTCGCTGTGATCAACTGGGGGAGTCTGGAATTAGTGAAAAAGATATTGCGCAGCCGTTGCGGGTAGTGCTGGATACCCATTTAAGAATGCCAACATCGGCACGCATGTTGGCGTTAGCCGGAACCACATTGGTGGCTACCTCCAGCCAGGATGAAGAGAGAAAAAAGGCGCTCCAGAAAGCGGGAGCCGAAGTCATCGTGCTGCCGACCGTTGAAACTGGCGTAGATCTCCATGCATTGATGATCGTACTGCTGGAGAGGCAGATGAATGAGGTACTGATAGAGGCCGGCGCCGTTTTAAGTGGCGCTATGTTGCGCGCAGGTCTGGTCGATGAGTTGATCGTGTATATCGCGCCTCATCTAATGGGGGATCAGGCGCGGGGGTTATTTCACTTGCCCGGTTGGGAGCGAATGGAACAAAAAATTCCCTTGCCCATCCGCGATATTCGAGCCGTAGGAGGCGATTGGAGAATTACTTGTGGGGCGCCAAATATCGAAAGCTGAATGGTAGCAAGTTCTATGTTTACAGGTATTGTGCAGGCAGTTGGAACGGTGGCGGCCCTGGAGCCGAAGGGCGCCGACGTGCGGTTACAAATAAAACCAGGAAAACTTTTGGTACAGGGGCTTGTGCCAGGGGACAGCGTATCGGTAAGCGGAGTGTGTCTTACCGCAGTAGCATGCGCACCGGAAATATTTTACGCGGATGTGTCCGGTGAAACCTTGCGGCAAACGATACTTGGCGGACTCAATGCCGGAGATTCGGTAAATTTGGAAACAGCGTTAACGCTAAACACGCTGCTTGGAGGTCATCTTGTAACCGGGCACGTGGATGGTGTAGGAACATTGAGGGAGCGTCATCCGGATGGCCGTTCTGAAAAAATGAGAATCCGGGCCCCCGATACATTAAGCCGTTATATTGCACGCAAAGGCTCGATTTGCGTGGACGGTGTTAGTCTTACTGTTAACGAAGTAGACGGCTCGGAATTTGAGGTCAATATAGTGCCGTTTACTCTCGAGAAAACGACCCTGAATTCGCTCCATCCAGGGCATCGTGTCAACTTGGAAGTGGATATTATTGCCCGTTACTTGGAGCGCTTATTGTCCGGCGAACAAGAGCCCGGCCCCGGAGCGCATGACACCATTACCCACGAACTTCTGACACGGTTTGGATATATAGAAGACAAAGCGAATAACTGATACACGTAGCGCTTGTAGATACTATGTTGTTAAATAACATCAAAGAAATTATTCAGGACATCCGCGAAGGTCGAATGGTAGTCCTGATGGATGATGAAGATCGCGAGAATGAGGGCGATCTGATTATGGCTGGCGCGCACGTGCGTCCGGAAGATGTCAATTTTATGGCTAGGTTTGGGAGAGGGCTAATTTGTCTCACGCTAACCCGCGAGCGATGTGAGCAACTCAAATTACCGCTCATGGTTAATCAGAATAATTCCTATCAAACCACCAACTTTACCGTGTCGATAGAGGCTGTCCACGGAGTTACCACTGGTATTTCCGCCCAAGATCGTGCCCATACGATTCGCACGGCGGTGGCGGCTGACGCGCGGCAGGATGATTTGGTTCAGCCGGGGCATGTTTTTCCGCTGATGGCTCAGCCAGGGGGTGTCCTGACCCGGGCCGGTCATACAGAAGCAGGTTGTGACCTTGCCCGGCTTGCGGGATTAGAGCCCGCCGCCATGATCGTGGAAATTCTTAATGAGGACGGCACCATGGCGCGGCGCCCCGATTTAGAAAAGTTTGCGGCAAGACATGGTTTGAAAATCGGCACCATTGCCGACTTAATTCATTATCAGGTCGAAAATGAGAAAACCGTAGCGCGTGTAGCGGAGTGCGATCTGCCTACAGAGTATGGAAGTTTCCACTTGGTGGCATATCAGGATAGTATCGACAGGAACGTTCACGTAGCTTTGGTCTTGGGGTCCGTAGACCCGGAAAAGCCAACGCTGGTTCGGGTGCATCTTCAAAATACGTTTTGTGATGTATTCAACCCACAGTTAGGGGATTGTGGCTGGCCATTGCACAGTGCTTTGCAGCGAATCGCCCGGGAAGGAAAAGGTGTTGTGGTGGTGCTGCGTCAGGGAGAAGACCCAATGGAGCTAATCCGGAGAATCCGAGGCTACGGTTTTGATGCGCCCGGTAGCGAGAATAAGAGGCGGAAAAGCGAGAACGATATTCGTACCCACGGATTGGGGGCGCAAATACTGGCTGATCTTGGAGTACGCCGTATGCGGGTTTTGAGTGC
>JAZFSS010000097.1:0-6461 GCA_036446275.1 Gammaproteobacteria bacterium
ACCAGATCATGATGCCGGAATATAGAGAGAATATTCTTGGAATAGATTCGCAATACTTCATCACCGCCTGCGTGTCCATACTGATCGTTTATGTGCTTGAATTTGTCCAAGTCAATTAATGCCATCGACAACGGAAATCCGTAACGCTGGACACGCGCCACTTCGTCTTCCAGCCTCCGCAAGAAGGCCCTCCGATTCGGTAAGCCGGTAAGCTCATCGGTCAAACTCAACAAGCGCACCCGGCTCAATTCATCACTTAGTTGCCTACTGTCTGACTCGACCATCTTCAAGTATTGATGAGTACCATCCAGCTTCGATGCCAGGTTATGGTGTTCTCCAGCCAGTTTTTCGACTTGACGGATTATTGTCCAACGCAGGCTTTCAATGTCATCCACCTGGTTAGCTTCCCTTAATTCGTTCTCCACCACTTCCAATAACACGCCGAACTCCTGATTTTGCGAAATAGTCTCCAATACTTGCTGGGCAAGATCATTAGGCATATCCCTTAACCTCTGACGCCCGGAAGACTGGACGGCACTGTCAACAATGACCTCTGCCGTTGTATTTTCGGTGTCATGCTCCGTTGTCCCACCACGTTCTTGCGGAACCACCGCTTCTTGATCAGAAGCGGAATCCCCGACCGCACCTGAACCTTGCGGTTCTTCGGTAACAGGCAACGTAAGCGTCGCATGACTCCCCATTGCAGTCACTGACGCGGTTTTTAAATCGGCGGATAACGGTACGACCTTCTCGGGCTGCCGGACAACTACAGGTTCGGTCGGCGGTACATCCTTGTTTTCAAATAAGTGCAGTAACGGCTCGATAGCTTCCTCAATAGGTCCGGCGTCCAACAGCCCGGAGACTCGAAACTGATCCGCGTATACATTCAGAAATTCACGAAGCGCTTCCAAATCAGCCACGGTTACAGGCGGCTTTAACCGTGACTGAAGAAGTTGTAGCTCTACTTGAGGCGATGATCCCTCCGGCAACTGGCGCGCAAATGCCTCCAGCAAGGCATTGATTACATCCAGCTGCAACTGCTCGGATTCACTGTGGTATGAAATTAGCTGGTCAAGCATACCTTCGATCTGACGGTAGAGCACACCACCAGATTCGCTACGGCGCAGCGCACCCAGCAGACCCAATAATTTGTTGGCCATTGCGTGATCGAAGGTGTCTGGGTGTTTACTCATATGCGCAGTGGAATCTGTCATTCAGGCCAGGGTAACCAGTGCGGCACGCCGGTAGAGCGGATCGAGAGCCGGCGGCTACTTTGCCTGCCTGTCTTAAATAAACTTAAAAATCAGCAGCTTAACCGATAGAATACACAACCTTCCTTTCCCATCATGACAATACAGGATATCGGAAATCGAGGGCTAACTCAAAACGATGCTGTCCCCGGAGCGGGGCGATGGTAGTGGGTCGGTTTCAATTACTGCGAAGAGAGGGGGGAAAGACGCAGCTCGTCGTAGGCGGCACTCCGATACTTGCGGGTATAAAACGTCTTGGTGGTGAACTAGGGAAGTTCTGATGAACTCGTCATTGCGAGGAACGAAGTGTACCCAAAGCGCTTCGCGGGGCAGGCTCACGAAGCAATCTCCAAACGGTTGATTCTAAACGATGAGATTGCCGCGCTGCGCTCGCGCCCTGAAGGATGGCTCAGCCATCCTGAGGAAGTACTCTTGGGGTGCAATGACACGTAAGCAGCAATTAATCAGAGCTTCCCTAAGTGTTACGCCTGCGGATCGGTGCTGGGCGGGCTAACCCAGCACGCTAAAAATTTGGTCACGGATCTCTTCAACCTTGCCGATACCCGACACCTTGGCGTACTTGGGTGCAGCCGCTTCGCCGGTTTTTTCCCATTGACTGTAATAGTCGATCAGGGGTTCGGTTTGATCATGATAAACTGCAAGCCGCTTCCGCACAGTTTCCTCTTCGTCATCGTCCCGTTGTATCAGCGGCTCGCCGGTTTCATCGTCTTTGCCCTCTTCCTTGGGCGGGTTAAAAATCACATGATAAGTTCTGCCTGATTCGAGATGCACGCGACGGCCACTCATGCGTCTAATGATCTCCTCGTCATCGACGTCAATTTCCACTACGTAATCAATACCAATACCATCTGCCTTCATGGCCTCCGCCTGTGGAATGGTGCGCGGAAACCCATCGAACAAATAACCGTTCGCAGCATCAGGCTGTTTAATCCGCTCCTTAATCAGCCCCATGATAATGTCATCGGAAACCAGGCCGCCGGCATCCATTACCTTCTTTGCCTCAATCCCAAGAGACGTGCCGGCCTTCACTGCGGCACGCAACATGTCTCCAGTAGAAATCTGGGGAATCCCATATTTTTCTTTAATTAAATTCGCCTGCGTACCCTTACCGGCACCCGGTCCTCCCAATAGAATCATGCGCATGTCGATTACCCCTGCCAATCATTTTGCCAAGTCGTTGTTGCCACTATTATGGTCTGCAACCGGCACCGCTACCATTCAAGAGAATGTATAGGGTAATGCAGGGGATTTATAAGGGGCCTGTTACTGCCTGCAACCTGCTAGAGATTTATTCCAAGACAACGCCGAGCCCCGTAAAATCGCCTTAGTTCAACTGGATTCTCTGGCCCCACGGCACCTTGGCCCGGCCTTTTATCAGCCAAATTACCGGAAAACTTGGCTCCTGTTTTGGAAATTCACCTTCGGCATCGGTGAAATAGACCAGCAGGTCCGGGCACGAGTGTTCCGTTTCCAACCACGTAAACACCGGAGTAAAACGCGTACCACCACCTCCTGAGAACCGTCTAGGCAAAGTAAATTCCTCCCAAGGCTCGAAGATCCATGGGCCATCGGGCACCAGATCGGCGTCACAGGCATGCATGGTGATGCGGGCCCGGACTTGGCCCTTAATGGCATTTACCTCGGATAAAAATTGCGCCACTTCCTCATCAGTTATCGAGCCACTGATGTCTAAAGCAATAACCACATTCACCTGGGCACTACGTAGACTTGGTAGAATCGCGCCCCCCTCTCTACGGGAGGGCCGCGCATAGTTGTAGTCGTCCCGCCCCACCGTAGTCATATATCTGGCCAACAACATTCGCCAAGGCAGTCGTGGTTGCAGCAGGTGGTCCACCAGGCGGGCCATACCACCTGCCAGCTTGCCCGCTGCCATAGCCTGCTGGGCGGCGCCGGCCAATCGCTGTCGCCATTGGACCTCTAATTGCTCACGTTCCCCGTCAGTCAAAGGCTGAGGCCGTGAAGCTCTAGCATCCGGATCATCAGGTTGCAGCTTATTCCGCCCTGCCCCAAAACCTGTATCCCTTTGACCATCACTACCCTCCGAATCGTAAACGTGCTGATCCATGGTCTCTGCGTCCGTGTTCTCCTCGACTAAGGGATAGATCTCTTCCGCGGACATTCCCTCAAAGTCATCCTGATACAGCGCATTGGGCGGCAGTGTAAGGCCATCGTTAACAAGAATAGGATTGATAGCAAGGTCGCACGCCACATCCCATCTCTTTTTACTACGGTGCTCGCGGCGAGCAAAATGGGACAGCGCACAATGCAATGCTTCATGGGCCAGAACAAACTGGGTTTGATCAGCGCTCAGACCATCAATATAGTCGGCGTTATAGAAAAGGGCACGGGCATCTGTAGCCGTAGTGGGACACCAAGTGGCACTAGCCTTCACGAGGGGCAGCCGTAATGCCAGGGCGCCCAAAAAGGGCTTATCCAGGATCAAGCGCGTACGCGCGGCACTAAGTTTGGTTTCGATATCGCCGGACATCGATGCACTACCTTTCCATTTGCCTTCTTACCCTTTTATCTTTTATCTGCCCTTAATAAAGAATCACCTCGGCTACATCTTTGGCCCACCGACTAAATTGCGGCACACTAAATAGTTCCTGGCCAATGGCACGATGCATATCGGACACCAGCATCACCGCCATTTCACGTTGCCGGAAATTGCCGGCATATTCTATAATTCTTCCCCATACGTCTTGGGCATCAGGCTCGTTCTTTGACTTGATAGCGCGCCCCACCAGCGCCGATGCCACTGCATATTGCAAGTCAACCTCACTGGGCACCGACACGGACTCACCACGCAATATTGCGTCGATATCGGGCAACTGATCCAGGTTGTCAACAAATGCCGCCAATTCGATGCCGGCAGCCGGCCCCACACAAGCTTGCAAAGTACTTACAAATATGTCGCGGTTATCTGCGAACTTCTGTAGTGCACGATGGGCAAATTCCCATGACCGGGGAGATGGGAAAGCCACTGGATTGTGGCTAGGATCGAAATCGAACAACAGCTCCGGTCGAAATCGCAAGAAACCGATTAATCTTTCATCAATATTATTTTCATACGCCCACAAAACCCAGTCATCCAGATTGACATCCAGGTCAAAGTGAGAAAATCTGTTCGCCAACGGAGCAGGCATACTATAAGTAACACCACGATCTCCCTGGCGATTACCGGCAGCAAAGATCGTCCAGCCGAGCGGCACCTCGTAGGCGCCCAAACGGCGATCCAGAATCAATTGGTAAGCAGCCGCCGAAACGCTGGGAGGCGCGGATGTGATTTCGTCCAGGAATAATATGCCGTTTGGACCGTGACGCTTGGCATCGGGCAACATGGCGGGAATCGCCCACTCGACATGTTCGTCCACACGGAAAGGGATGCCGCGAAGATCGCTGGGTTCCATTTGGGATAAACGGATGTCGATCACCAACATGCCATGGCGAGCGGCAACCTGGGCGACGATTTGTGACTTACCGATGCCGGGCGGGCCCCAGACCATGACCGGCGTATGCTGGCCATCGCAGGCACTGTTGGCCTCCCGTTCCAGTACAGTCAGTAGCTGACTGGGGCGCATTTTTTCTCCGTGTTGCTGGCAAAAGGCCCCGCTTTCAACGGCTGAGGGGCAGTAACCGTGGGCCTTAACTACCCAGGCAGGGCCGCTATGTTACGCACTTCAGCCCCTTTTTGCATAATCCAGACCTCCCAAACCCCTTGAATTCTGGTGAATATCAGAACCCTTGGCCGTTATCGGCGAGCTAGCTGGGCGGTGCCGCTAACCACTGTCCCCGAACTCCAACTCCACCCACCCCAATGACTTTGGCACGCCTCCAGATTCCACCTGACCCAGGTCCGGATTGAGCGCTTCGTCACAAACCTGAGCAACTTATTCAGTTCTGCGCCACGGCGGTCGATACACAATCAAAGATCGGCCGGTCTTAGCTGCCGCGAGGTTCCGCGCTCACTGGGCCAGGCCAACCACAACACTTTATAAAGAAGATAGCGCGAGAGGAATTATTACGATGCAACGCGGGCTGTACGTGCTTATTTGCGCACGAGACGAAATCGCCTCCCGGCGACTGAGTCATCAATTACTTGAACAAGGTGTTCACTGCGAATGGGCCCGCACGGCTAAGGCGGGCATTGCGCGATTAACATCAGAAGAATTTGACGCCCTGGCGATCGATCTAATTCTTCCGGACCAGGACGGTATTTCCCTCATACAAGACATACGCAGCCTAGGATACAATATTCCTATTATCGGCTTATCCCTTCGTTCCAGCGTAAGGCCTGCGCTGACTCCCTTGCATGCCGCGGTCAAACAGGCAGGAACCAACGAGGCGGCGGACCGTGCGCGCACGATCTTCGCCATTAAAGTTGCTACGCAACGTGTGGAAGGGTATCACCCACGAGTACTGGCGCTAACGTCCGATGAGCGCAGTCGCCGTTTGACCGCGAACACCCTAGGTCATTGCACGCAACTTGTTTATGCATCAACCCTTGCAGACGTTAAAACTTCATTGGAGAAAAGCACCTTTGATTTCGCGTTGGCAGATCCTGAATTTTTTGCCGACGATACGACTTTGCAAAGCTTTGCCAGTCTCTGTCCTGATCTGCCGGTTATTATCCATACCCTTTACCAGATCCAGAGCCACTCCGACACGCCACCGAAAGATATAGCGCAGCTGATACGGGTCATTCGGACCTACGCAATGTTGGGACATCAGGCGGGCATTCGCGCCCACGCGTGAGCGTGAATTCCGATAGTAATACCAGGTATCAGTACCCGGGACGGGTGAACGTTACCCGCGCAGGGGAGCGACCTTCCCGGTGTTAAGAAACCCCTCGTAGTCAGCGAGTATTAATTGATGGTCGAATACCAGCGTTGGCCACTGGCCGGGATTGAATAGCGCCACCGCTTTGGCATCATCTTGCGCAACCGGCGTGCCGGCAGCCTCGCCGATATAGACAGCGCTGACAGTATGCCCCCTTGGATCCCGTTTGGGATCTGAATAACAACCCAACAACACCAGGAGATGTACGTCCAGTCCGGTTTCCTCCTGGGCCTCACGTCGGGCCGCCTGTTCCAAGATTTCACCCTGATCCACGAACCCCCCCGGTAATGCCCAGCCAAAGGGCTCATTACGCCGTTCGATAAGAACCAC
>JAZFSS010000098.1:0-3350 GCA_036446275.1 Gammaproteobacteria bacterium
AACGGCCCTTTACTGCGCTCAACGAGCAGGAACGGGAGACCGTGTTGCGCGAGATCGAGCAAAGCAGGGCGGGTCGAAACTGGCTATCGACGCTGTTGACCTATCTTCTGGAGGCGCTGCTGGCGGACCCGGTGTACGGGGGCAATCCCAACGGTATTGGCTGGCAGTGGCTCGAACACCAGCCGGGTTATCCGCTGCCGCCCAAGGACAAGGCCTGGCACCGGATTGGAAAACCCGTTCACTATCGGCGCAAGGCTTAGGGGATCTGGCACTTATGGATCACGATTTTGACGTATGCGTGATTGGCAGTGGCGCGGGCGGTGGTCCGGTTGCACTGACCATGGTCGAGGCCGGCTATTCGGTGGTGATACTCGAAAAAGGCCCCTGGTTAACGGAGCAAGATTTTTTCAAGGATGAATTGGCCTGTTGCCGGCGCAGTGCCTATACGCCGGATCTCAGCGACGAACAGCACGTCATCGAAGACCTCGACAGCGATGGCAACTGGGTCGGCGAGGCCACTTCTGAATCCGGGTGGGATTTCTGGAACGGTAATTGTGTAGGCGGTTCGTCCAATTTCATGAGCGGGTTTTTTTACCGGCTCAAACCCAAAGATTTTCGCCTACTGTCGGAATTCGGTCCCATTAAAGGGGCGAATATCGCCGATTGGCCTATCGGTTACGAAGACCTGGAGCCCTATTACGCAAAGGTGGAACGCGAGGTCGGTATCTCAGGGCATGTCGTTGCTCACCCCCAGGCGGAACCGCGTTCCACCCGGGACTTCCCCTATCCGCCAACCCGCGAACATCCCGTGTCCAGTCGGATCGATACCGCCTGCCGTGATTTGGGATTGCATCCGTTGCCGACGCCTCGTGCCATATTGTCTGAGCCAAAAGACGAACGCCGCAGTTGCGAATATTCCGGTTACTGCGGCAGTTACGGCTGTTCGACCGGTGCAAAGGGCAGTGCTCGTGCGGCACTGCTGGATCGCGCGGTTGCCACGGGACGCTGTGAGATCCGGCCCCATGCAAAGGTGTATAAGTTAGTCAGTGATACCAAGGGCAAGATTGTCGCAGTCAAGTATTTTGATGCCGAGGGTCACCAGCAGCGCGTCGATGCCAAGATCTATGTGGTCGCCTGCCAGGCGATAGAAACCAGTCGTTTGTTACTGTCTTCCACCGGGCCGAGACACCCGCACGGACTGGCAAACCGTTATGGCCAGGTCGGTAAGAATCTATTGTTCTCGGCGGGTGGCTCCGGTAGCGGGGATTTTGAATATGCCGGGATGAAAGAGCAAGAAGCGGCGGCCCTTAAGGTGCGTGGGCCGTTTGTGAATCGTGGCTTGCAGGACTGGTACTATATCGAAGACAAGCGTTTTGGTAGACCGGCCAAAGGCGGCACCATCGACTTTCTGTTGCGTCATCCCAATCCGATCGGCAAGGCCATAGGGTTGAAATGGGATGACGATGATCGCCTGGTATGGGGCAAGCCATTGCAGAAACGCTTGAAATCGCTGTTCACCGGCGCTCAGTATCTGCGTTACGAGATTTTCTGCGACTGGTTGCCCACCGACGCGTGCTTTGTCAGTCTGGATGGTGATGTTGAGGACAAGTGGGGGACACCGGTAGCGCGGGTTCGCATCGGCTATCACGATCACGATCTGAAAATTGGACACTATCTAAACAAGAAAGCACTGATGGTGCTGGAGCGGATGGGCGCCAGTAATATTCGTTCCAGTATCAGCGGAGAACCGCCGCAAAATCTGGTCGCCGGTGGTTGCCGTTTCGGTAACAACCCAAAGACATCCGTACTGGATTCGGAGTGCCGCGCCCACGACATTGAAAATCTCTATGTCACGGACGGCAGTTTTATGCCCACCGGGGGCAGCGTGCCATATACCTGGACCATCTACGCCAACGCCTTTCGGGTTGCGGACCGGATCAAAGCGAACTTGTAATTAGGTAGTGGTTCAGTTTGGCGTCTTGTTGTCTGGCGGAATACCCGTTAAAGCGCCAGGAGACACAGGTGGATGAAGGTTTGGCCTGGGGAGATACAAATAGCACCTACAGCCGCTTATAATGAGGTATAAGGCCGGGACAGCGTAACACGTTTTATATTGCTTCCCGGTGAACAGCAATGGGCAAAATGGTTTATATTGGAACTACTATTCCCGTTAACCGGCGCATAAGGAGAACAACTATGCATATCCGTAGGCGTCCCAGTGTAGTACTGCTTACCGCCCTAATTTGCGTGCTGCTGCCGTTGGCGGTATCAGCAGTTAATTCCCAGGACTTCGGTGAACACGTCGTTCATTTTAACGCGCTGATCACCAATACCTTGCCTCCCAGCGTAACAAGGCAGTATGGAATTACGCGAAGTCAAAACCGCGCCATGTTGAACGTTACCGTTCTTAAGAAAGTCATGGGGATGTCCGGCGAACCGGTTCACGCATCCATTAAGGCGTCCGCAGTCAATCTGACCGGTCAACGCAAGCATTGGACTTTGCGAAAGATCGAGGAAGGAAATGCGATTTACTATATTGCGGAATTTCGGGTGGCTAACGAAGAAACTCTGGATTTTGACATACGGGTGCAGCCGGAAGGCCTTACACGAACCTTGCGCGTGCGTTTCCGACGCCAGTTTTATACTCGCTGATTAGCGATCAGGAATAGGCCTGCGGTCTAATGGCACTGCGGCGAGTTCGCGTATACCCTGGCAACATCAGTCCGACGCCCCATTTGGATACCCGGGCTACGGTGGCCGGTACCCGATGGATCCGAATAACCGACCCGTGTTCCATCACAAAGACCAGCTCGACAGTAAGCCCCCTTGCAAGTCCTAATGCCTCACCTTCCACAAACGCCCCACTGACGCTCAGGTCCCTGGCATTGCACCGACGTATACGTTGACCGGGAGAGGAAAGATATACCCGTACTGTGGTGGGCTTACGAGTTTTTGAACGACGTTCCATATTTTTTGCTACCTGTTTGTGGGCCCTGTCGCGGTGAAGTTCGGCCCCCCGGCTCCCCATACCAAAAGGAAGGGGCTATCTGGTGAGGGCATTGGACGGTTCACCGGTTTCATAATGAGCCGATCCCGGCAACGATGCCAGCCGCGCCGGCTATCTCTACAAATTCCTACGCAAGACTCACGCCAACAAATATTTCCTCTTTAATAATAGCGGGTTACCTTACTCCTGGCAACGATATTTCACGTAACTGTAAAGAATTTCGACAGCTAAAACATGATAATTTTGGCCATTCTTTTTATAAATCCTTACAAATCAATTAATTAATTACTAACAACTGAATTTACGGTACGTTACACAGTGTTAATATTACTGACAAATAATA
>JAZFSS010000099.1:0-4167 GCA_036446275.1 Gammaproteobacteria bacterium
TGATTCCTTTTTTGGAGGTAGGCACCGGCGTCAGTATATTTTCCAACCGGCGTCTAGCTAATAAGGGGGCCAATCCACGATTCTTCGGCACGCGTTTTCAATTTATGACCCATGCCGGCGCGGGCATGCGCTTTGGGGACCAGCAGCAATTCGAGATAAAGATACGTAAATATCATTATTCCAATGCCAACGTAGATCGCCGTAATCAGGGCATGGATCTGTATCTGTTGACCTACGGCTATTGGTTTTGAGTCCTTAATCTTGAGTCTGTAGTCCAGAGTGAGCCTACTCTTGCTAGGCTCTAGGCTAAATAAAAAAAAACGGCCCAACCGGACCGTTTGTAGTAGCTATACATACTATACGATTACCCTTCCAGCGTCCCCTTTAATTTTTTAATCGCGTTATTTTCCAATTGCCGGATTCGCTCCGCAGAAATATCGTAGCGCTCAGCTAGCTCCTTCAACGTGGTTTTATTCTCTGCTAACCAGCGCTCTTTGACGATAACCTGGCTGCGCTCATCCAGCTGTGTCAGGGCTTGATAGAGTTGTGCCGTGCTGTTCTGTTCCCAATCAGCTTGTTCGACAACATTTGCCGGGTCCATGCGCAAATCTTGCAGGTAGGCCGCAGGAGCGGGCGGACGGTGGTTATCATCCGCGCTATCATCGGCAGGATCAAAAGCCACATCCTGACCGCTAAGCCGCGATTCCATTTCCAGCACCGTTTCCGGTTTCACGCCAAGATCACGAGCTACCGCATTTACTTCTTCCTGGGTGAACCAGCCCAGCCGTTTTTTCTTGCTACGCAGATTGAAAAACAATTTACGTTGCGCCTTGGTGGTGGCGACCTTCACAATGCGCCAGTTGCGAAGCACGAATTCATGAATCTCGGCGCGGATCCAATGCACGGCGAAGGACACCAGACGCACCCCGACCGAGGGATCGAAGCGTTTGACCGCTTTCATCAAGCCAATATTGCCTTCTTGGATGAGGTCTCCCAAGGCTAGTCCATAGCCGGAATAACTGCGGGCGATATGTACCACAAAGCGTAAGTTAGACAGGATCAAGGTGCGCGCAGCATCCAGATCGTTGTGGGTATGCAGGCGCTCCGCCAAGGCATGTTCTTCCTCAGCGGTAAGGGCCGAAACCTGGCGCACTGCCTGAATATAGCCCTCCAGATTCCCGGTGGGCAATGACAGCGCTAGATCTATGTTCTGCTGGACCAGTGCATTGGTCATCGGTCGGACCTCCCAACATCATCAATTACTGATATTAGCACTCGTTTAGTTAGAGTGCCAATCCGGCCAATAGTTCGTAGATAAAAACTATATAAAAACAACAACTTGGTTCCTCTATCCCGGAGCGATATCCCGAGGCTTCAGGCTCTTTATCGGTCCCCGCCATGGGAGCTTTAGGGGTACCCGCTGGCTTGTTCTTCAGACCGGTTCGATGGCGCCCAGGTGGCGGCCAACCGCTAGCCAGGATCCCACCAATCCCAGTCCGGTACCGGCCGCTAACAGCAGCATGCCGCTGGTTACCCCGGCAGCATGCAGTTGAAAACTGCCTGCATACAGGCCGGCCAGCCGCTGCACGGGTTCACTCAGTTGCCAGGTCGCCAGATTCACCAGGGTCCACGCGATCAGCGCACCAATGAGTCCGTGCCCGCAGCCCATATACAAAAACGGCCGGCGGATAAATCCGTTGGTGCCTCCCACCAGCTTGGTAACCTCGATCTCCTCGCGCCGGTTCTCTATTTCCAGGCGGATGGTATTACCCACAATCAGCAATACGCCCACTCCCAACAAGGTGCCAATGGCAAGCACAATCTGCCTTCCTAACTCCATCATCGCGGATAAGCGTTTTAACCATTCAAGATCCAGTTGAGCCAAATCTACCTGCGGCAATTTTTGCAGTCTTTGCAGCAGGGCTTCACCGGCTTCGGGGCTGCTGTGGTTTGCCGATGGCGTCAGTACCAGCACATTGGGAAGCGGGTTTTCTTTTAACGTGTCCAGCGCATCGCCAAATCCTGATAGGCGGCGGAATTCTTCCAGCGCCTGGTCACTGCCGATCACGTCTACCGTTTCGATTTCAGGCCACCCGCTGAGTTCGGCACGCAAGGGGACCGGGTCTTTGACCGAAGTTCTTAGGTAAACAGAGATCCGGGTACCGCCTTCCCATCCCCCGGTGACCCGTTGCAGGTTATCCAGGGCGACCAGCAACGTACCGGGTAGCGCCAGGGCAATGCCTATTACCATCACAGTCATTAGATTGTTGACCGGGTTGCGGTACAGACGGCCCAGGGTGGCCATTAGCACCCTTGCGTGGTTGCGAAAATAAATGCGCGGCGAAAGCCGCGGTAAGGATTGTACGCGGCTCGCGGACGGCCTCATGACGCGGTGAGTTTTCGCAGGGCGCTGGCGCGGCGTGGCCCCCCTCATTGAGCGGACTCCCCGGGCGCAGATTCCAGCCGGCCTTTTTTCAGTGTCAGTATCGGGTGACGCAACTGCCGTATTAAGTCCAGATCGTGGCTTGCGATCAGCACCGTCACTCCTACTTGATTGAATTGCTGAAACAGGATCATGATTTCCCGGGACAGTTCTGGATCCAGGTTTCCCGTTGGTTCGTCCGCTAGTAGTAAAGGCGGTTTGTTAACGACGGCACGGGCGATGCCGACGCGCTGTTGCTCGCCTCCGGACAGGGTGATGGGACGGGCCTGTTCTTTGTCCAGCAGACTTACTTTATCCAACGCGGCGCGTACCCGCCCGCGCACCTCATGATGACCGTAGCCGGCAATAACCAGGGGCAATGCCACGTTGTCGAATACCGTTCGATCCATGAGCAGCCGGTGATTTTGAAAGATGACCCCCACCTTGCGGCGAACCTGAGGTATCTGCCGTTTACTCACCCGGTTTAAGTTGGTACCGTCAATGATGACCTGACCGCGGTCGGCACGCTCGATTAGTGCGATCAATTTCAAAAGGGTGCTTTTACCAGCCCCGGAATGACCGGTCAGAAAAGTCATTTGTCCTGTGGGGATACGAAAACTGACCCCACTCAAAGCATCACGAGAGCCGGGATAGCATTTACTGACGTTGTCGAAATGTATCATGCCGCTATGTGAAGGGTGCCTGATTGACTGTGCGGTTTCTTACGTAGCAGTGCAAACCCGGTCATGGCATCAATCGTCCACGGGAGACAATAGTGCCTCCACGAATTCGCCGGCGTTGAATTCCCGCAGATCTTCGATTCCCTCACCGACACCGATGAAGCGGATTGGCAGCCCCACTTGGCGGGCGATAGCGAACAGCGTGCCACCTTTTGCGGTGCCGTCTAATTTGGTCAAGATGACACCTGTAAGGCCAACGGCTTCGTGAAACTGCTGGGCTTGGTTAAGGGCGTTTTGCCCCGTTCCTCCATCTACCACCAGCATTATTTCATGGGGCGCTTCAGGATCCTGCTTCCCCAGTACGCGCTTAATCTTTTGTAATTCTTCCATCAAATTAGCTTGCGTGTGCAGGCGTCCGGCAGTGTCCGCGATCAGCACGTCCATGGAACGTGCCCGGGCCGACGCCATGGCGTCATATACCACTGAGGCCGAGTCCGCACCCTGTTGCTGGGCAATCACAGGGACATTATTACGTTGGCCCCAGACCTGTAGTTGCGCTACGGCCGCAGCACGAAACGTGTCGCCGGCGGCAAGCATTACGCTAAGCCCCTGTTGTTGTAACTGATGTGCCAGTTTGCCGATGGTGGTGGTCTTGCCGGCTCCGTTCACTCCAACCATCAGTATCACAAAAGGTCGCTTGTCCCGGTCGATTTGCAGAGGCTGCACGCACGGTTCCAGGATTGTTTGCATATTCTCCTTCAACGCCGACATCAGCGCATCGGCGTCGGATAATTCCTTGCGGGCCACCCGCCCAGTCAAGTCGCGAATGATGTCCTGGGTCGCTGCCACTCCCACATCCGCTATTAGCAACTGGGTTTCCAGATCCTCCAGCAGTTCCTCATCAATCTGTTTTCGTCCCAGCACCAGGTTCGCGATGCCTTCGGTAAGGCTATGACGGGTCTTGGATAATCCTGCTTTCAGCCGGGCGATCACCCCAACTCTCTGGTTACCGGGGTTTTCCGGTGTGTCCACAGGCGATTTTTCTTTATTGAAACTAAACATGGG
>JAZFSS010000100.1:0-4112 GCA_036446275.1 Gammaproteobacteria bacterium
CAGGCCATGGGCTGTCAAATCTATATTCTGGTTATCAATGTAATTAGTGCGCAACAAGGCCAATAGTCCACGCAAGGTCGCGTACGCGGTAATTCCCATCACCAACAGCACCACCAGGGCCTTGAGGTTGCCGCCACCCAGACGCACCAGGTTACGCTGGCCACAACCTGATCCCAGGGTCATGCCGATACCAAAGAGAAGGCCACCCGTTAAATAACTTAACCAACGAAAATTTGGTGAACGATAAATGGCGCTGTTGAGGTCAATGAGTCCGGCCAGATCCAGGGCCTGTGAGCCCACAATGGCAACCCCTATCGCCAAAAACCAAGCGCCGAGCCGTCCCTTGGAGCCCATATGAACCCAGTCACTGATACCACCCATCGCGCAGAACTGGGTCTTGTTGGCCACGGCGCCAAACACCATGGCCAACAGAAAGCCCCACAGTGCAACCAGATGAAGATTACTAAGTTCCATACCTAAAGATTAGTCGATTCACTCAGTCTTCCGTGGCACACGATCCCAGGCCTGCAGTGGTTTATCGCTGATTATTGCGCCTCTAGTGCGCCATTACCAAGAAAAAAAGCCCAGCCGAATCGGCTAAGGCTTTAAATTCAATTGGCTGGGGGACTAGGATTCGAACCTAGGTTGGCGGAGTCAGAGTCCGCAGTCCTGCCGCTAGACGATCCCCCAAGATCAGATAACAGAGTACAGATAACAGGGAACAGTTCAACCCCAATGCTTGATTTTGCTGTGTTGCAACCGGTTAATTAGCGCTTGCAGCATCTTCGTTAGATCAGTGGCTTCACGGGCAAAGTTAAGCGCAGACATCCGTTCCACGATTCCTGCCTCCGCGCCAATATACAACTGGGTGCGCAATTCAGCGCAGGAAGCTTTTGCAAAATGAAGAAACCGGATGTAATCAGCAGTAGACCCCCGCTCGTACCCTTCCGCAATATTAGAGGGAATGGAGAGCGCTGCCCTCGTTGCTTGATCCTTGAAAATTCTGTCGCGGCAGTATCGAAGAAATTTGTAGATATCGACGCATAACCGACTGCTGCGCTTCCAAACTTCGAGTTTTTCGAAGGCCTCCATGCCTCGACTCCCCAGGAATCAATTCCTTTATTGTTCCCTGTATCCTGTTATCCGTTATCTGCTTTTTTATCGTTTTGAGTACTGGGGAGCCCGGCGTGCCTTGTGCAGACCTACCTTCTTGCGCTCAACCTTACGGGCATCACGTGTAACAAATCCGGCTTTGCGTAAGGCTGGGCGCAGTTGCTCATCGTATTTAAGCAGTGCCCGGGTGATGCCGTGACGAATTGCACCGGCCTGACCGCTTCCACCGCCGCCCCGCACCTTGACAAAGATATCGAATTTGTCGGTCAGGTCAGCAGTTACCAACGGTTGGCGGATAATCATGCGCGCCGTTTCGCGCCCGAAATACTGGTCCAGGGGAAACTTGTTCACGATAATCTTGCCGCTGCCCTTGCGCATAATAATTTGTGCAGTGGAGGTCTTACGGCGACCAGTACTTCGATGTTGTTCCGGTGCGGGCATACTGGATGGACTCCTGGCTTCAGATCTCTAATTTTTGCGGTTGCTGGGCCGTATGGCTGTGATCCGGTCCCGCATAGACTTTTAACTTGCGATACATGGCGCGACCCAACGGGTTTTTCGGCAACATCCCCTTCACTGCGTGTTCAATAATGCGAGTCGGGGCCTTTTCCTGCAGCTTGTCAAAACGAATGGATTTTAGGTTACCAATATAACCGGTAAAACGATGGTACATTTTTTGGGTTGCCTTGCGCCCCGTAACCCGCACCTTCTCGGCGTTGACAATAATGATGTAGTCACCGGTATCTACATGGGGCGTATACTCCGGCTTGTGCTTGCCACGTAAGCGCCGCGCCACCTCGGAGGCAAGCCGGCCCAGGATCTTGCCCGTGGCATCCACCACGTACCAGTCCCGCTGTACGGTTTGCGAATTGGCGCTAAAAGTTTTCATGGCATTACGGTGCTGGCTTCGCTGAATGGTAGCCGGGGAATGGTACAGAAGACGCCTAAATGAGACAAGCTAATCCGCTTGATTGCTGGCAAAAAAAAAGCGCGGTAAGTAGAGACCGCGCTTAATTCCACCATAAAGGAGGAGGAGGATAGCTGAGTGGGGCTAGGGTACCCCGAATCAGCATGTGACCATCTTCTAATATACTATTTCACCTGTCAACCCTCCCATTTGGCCAGTTCAGGGCGCCAGGTAGGGATATTTCCTTATCTATTGTATGGATAATATTAGATCAGCAGCCGTTCTACCACCCGTCCGTTCACTAGATGTTCTTCCAGAATTTCGTCGATATCTTCCCGGTCCACATAGGTGTACCACACGGCATCCGGATACACGGCGATCACCGGCCCCTCCTCGCACCGGTCCATACAACCGGCCGTATTCACCCGCACCCCGTCCTTGCCGGCGATCCCCAGCTCCTTACTACGCGCCTTGGCATAATCCCGCATGTCCTGTGCATCAAAACGCTGGCAGCAAGCACTGCCGTCTTCACGCAGGTTGGTACAGAAAAATAGGTGATAGCGGTAATAGCTCACGGATCATCAGTAAAACGGTACGATACAAACGGAAACTACAGAGGTATGCTCTTAGCCCATTATATTAGCTTCACGAATCAGGGGGGCAGTAGGCCCGAAAAAAGTCTATCGCCATGAAAGTACCTGCCCCACTCCTATATAAAACCCCTTTCACGTACGATGTCGACCCTCTGATCTTGAAACAGGTGTCTAATTTAAGCGCGACAGACCAGTGCGTAATGTGCGGGTTGTGTCTTCCCCATTGCCCCACTTACGAGGAAACAAGGGATGAAGGTGAATCGCCACGGGGCCGCATCGCGCTGATGCAGGCCCTTCAGGCCGGCACTTTAAAAGATAATGCCCGCCTGGCACTGCACCTGGAGCGCTGTCTTGGATGCCGAGCCTGCGAAGCCATGTGTCCGTCGCAAGTACCCTTTGGTGCTCTGATGGATCAGGCACGCCAAGTTTTGCATAACAATAATGTTGGATCAAAAAGGTGGCTGCATCGCGTTATTGCCGATGGTCTGGTATCCCATCCGGAGCGCCTGCGCGTAGCTACCCGATTACTGCGTTTCTATCAGCGTTCCGGCTTGCGCTTCCTTGCGCGACGTAGCGGATTATTGTCCCTGCTCGGGGCGCAACGATTGGATCAACTGCTGCCGGACTTGGCGCCTGTCGGCCGCTGGCGTTCTTACTATCCAGCGGTTACCGCCGAGCGGGGCCAGGTTGCCTTGTTTTTAGGCTGTATCGCACAAATGGTGGACACCGAAACCCACACTTCCGCGATTCGGATATTGAATCAGTTTGGTTACGGTGTCCACATACCGCAAGGCCAATCCTGTTGCGGTGCGCTGCAGCAACACGATGGCCGATTGCAAGCGGCGCGACGTTTGGCACAAACGAATCTTATTGCCTTTCAGAACCTGGAGGTTGACGCCATACTGAGTACCGCGAGCGGCTGTGGCGCCCAGTTGGCGGAGTATTCCCGTATGGGATTCGCGGAACCGCGACTGGCACAGCAAGCAGCAGCGTTTTCCGGGCGAGTACAAGACATCAGCGCCTTTCTTGCCGGCATGGATTGGCCTGCTGGGGTAGAGTTTGCGCCACTGCCGGCGCGTGTCGCCGTGCACGAGCCTTGTACGCTGCGCAATGTGCTAAAACAAGGCAACGCACCCCACCGGTTACTGCAATGCATACCGGAAATAGAGTTGCTTTCTATCGCCGATAAAGGAGATTGCTGTGGTGCGGCGGGCAGCTATTTTCTGACCCAGCCAGGCATGGCCGATCGGCTCCTCAAGCATCGTTTGGATGCGCTGGAGAAGGTCCGTCCGGACCTGGTGACCACTGCAAATGTAGGCTGTGCCTTGTACCTGCAGGCAGGCCTGCGACAACGCAAGCTGACCTTGGAGGTTATCCATCCGGTCGTGTTAATTGACAGGCAATTACGGAATCCCGGAGCCGATTGATTTCTTAGTTGCTACAAGGGAAACTGGTTTCCCCGTAATCTATAATCTGAACGTATGCAAGCACGCAACTAC
>JAZFSS010000101.1:0-19489 GCA_036446275.1 Gammaproteobacteria bacterium
GGTTCCACTTGATCGCCCATTAGGGTGGTAAAGATTTCATCTGATCCTACTGCATCTTCAATTTGCACTTGCAATAGCCGGCGGGTCTCGGGATTCATTGTGGTATCCCAAAGCTGCTCCGGGTTCATTTCCCCTAATCCCTTGTAGCGCTGGGGAGCCTGGCCTCGTCTGGCTTCTTTCATGAGCCAGTCGAAAGCCTGTTTAAAGCTGCTTACAACTTGTTTACGCTCGCCCCTTTGCACATAAGCATCGGTGCCCAACAATCCATCCAGTTGCTTGCCCAGTATAACCATGCGCTCATATTCACCGGACACAAAAAATTCCTGACCAACGTCTTGCTCTGCAGACACGATACTGTGTACGAGTTTGGTAACGTGAGCGGTAAAACCCTGGTCAGTGACTTCCACATGAATCTTGAAACGGACACCCGCAACTTGAGCAGCATTTAAACGAACTACTAATTCTTCAAACCACTCCCGCAGCAGGTCCTCTCCCGCATTTAGCTCCAGTTTATCCATGTAGATCATCTTCTCCAACAGCTCCGGGTCATAGCGGCGTGACAGGCGATTAAGCGTAGCCATTACCGATGTATATTCCCGTACTAAGGTTTCCAGCGCCGGTCCCTTAACTGCCGGCGCTTCTGCATTCACGTACAGCTGGGCGCCGTCCAAAGCGGTCTGCAGATAATAGGCCTCCAGCGCGGTATCGTCCTTAACGTACATTTCCTGCTTGCCCTTTTTGATTTTGTACAAGGGTGGCTGTGCGATATATATATAACCGCGTTCGATGAGTTCCGGCATTTGGCGGTAGAAAAAGGTCAGCAACAAGGTACGGATATGTGAACCGTCCACATCTGCATCGGTCATGATAATGATGCGGTGATAGCGCAGTTTGTCAGGATTGAATTCCTCCCGGCCGATGCCGCAACCGAGCGCGGTAATTAATGTACCCACTTCCACCGAAGACAGCATTTTGTCAAACCGGGCCTTTTCAACATTAAGGATTTTGCCCTTCAAGGGCAAAATGGCCTGATTGCGGCGGTCCCGCCCTTGTTTCGCGGAGCCGCCCGCGGAATCTCCCTCTACCAGGTACAGTTCCGACAAGGCCGGATCCCGCTCCTGACAGTCCGCCAGCTTGCCCGGTAATCCAGCCACATCTAATGCCCCTTTGCGGCGCGTCATTTCCCGTGCTTTACGGGCCGCTTCCCGCGCCCGTGCGGCATCAATAATCTTCGCGGTAATAGCCTTAGTTTCAATAGGGTTTTCGAGGAGAAAATCCTGCAACTTCTCGGCCACCAGGGATTCCACTATCCCTTTCACCTCCGAGGACACCAATTTGTCTTTGGTCTGGGAAGAAAACTTTGGATCCGGCACTTTGATGGACAGCACCGCGGTAAGGCCCTCACGGGCGTCGTCCCCTGTGGTGGCAACCTTGGCCTTTTTAGACAGGCCCTCTCGCTCCATAAATTGATTCAAGGTGCGGGTCAGGGCGCTGCGGAAACCCGCCAAATGGGTGCCCCCGTCCCGTTGTGGGATATTGTTAGTAAAGCAAAAAATATTTTCCTGGTAAGAGTCATTCCACTGCATTGCCAATTCCACGCCCAGGTCGCCCTTGGCGGTGTTGATATAGATGACCGTGGGATGCAGGGGGGTTTTATTACGATTTAAATGCCCCACAAAGGCGCGAATTCCTCCTTGATATTCAAATACATCGCTCTTTTCCGTGGTTTCGTCGGTAAGGTGGATGCGCACGCCGGAATTGAGAAATGACAGCTCCCGTAGGCGCTTCGCCAGGATGTCGTAATGAAATTCAATATTGGTAAAGGTGGCTGCGCTGGGTTGAAAGCGGATTTCTGTGCCGCTTTGGTCCGTGGGACCCACCGCGGCTAGGGGCGCCAGAGGTTCGCCCAAGCGGTATTCCTGCTGATATAACTGACCATCCCGGCGGATAGTGAGGTAAAGGGATTCCGATAGGGCGTTCACCACGGATACCCCGACCCCATGCAGGCCACCGGAAACCTTATAGGAATTGTCGTCGAATTTACCGCCGGCATGGAGTACGGTCATGATGACCTCTGCCGCTGAGCGCCCTTCTTCCGGATGGATATCCACTGGAATCCCACGCCCGTTATCGGCGATGGTTACTGTTTGATCTGCATGGATCGTAACGTTGATTTCCGTGCAATGCCCCGCCAAGGCTTCATCCACGGAGTTATCCACAACCTCAAATACCATGTGGTGTAATCCGGTCCCATCATCGGTGTCTCCGATGTACATACCGGGGCGTTTACGAACGGCGTCAAGGCCACGTAAGACCTTGATATTTGAGGAATCATACCGACCGGTATCGCTCATTGGTTTTTCATCCTAACTGCTAAGTTCAAAACCTGTCTATTATACCATTTCTGACACGTTCCCATGTTCCACGTGGAACATGCGGGTCCCCAAATCGGACGGCGCTGTCCAGATTTCCGGATCTAAAGCAGTAAGGAACAGTTGGGCTTCCGTCCGTATCAGCAAATTGAACGCACGCATACGATATTCATGGTCCAACTCCGCTGCCAGGTCATCTACCAACAGTAGGCTGGAGTTTTCGGTTAGCCCACTGTAGGCCTGAGCTTGGGCCAACAGCAGGGAAATCACCAGCAACTTCTGCTGGCCCCGGGAAATCCAGTCCCGCGCCGGCCGCCCGCCCACGGAGATAGCGAGATCGGCGCGATGGGGTCCATAGTGGGTAAAGCCCCGCTCGCGGTCCCGCTCCAAAAACCGGGCCAAGGCATCGGTAAGGCTCTGGTCACAAGGCCAACCAGGCCGATATTCCAAGGTTAAGTCTTCCACGTCCAACAGCTCCCGTACGATATCCCCAATAGAATTAGACAGTTGTCGGAGATAAGACCTGCGATGCCCGTCGATTTCCCCTGCGGTTTGCTCCAGCTCACCATCCCAGGCCCTTATCTGATGGGCGCTAGCACCCTTTCGCAGTGCCGCATTACGCTGTTGCAAGGCACGGGAGTACCTCTGCCAGCTCGGGAAAAAACCCTGTTCCACGTGAAACACCCCCCAATCCAAATAACGCCGGCGGTATTGGGGGCCGCCTTGTAGCAATTGGTGGCTCTCTGGACCAATGACCTGAATTGGAAACCAGGGCGCCAATTCCGCCACGGTTTTAAGGGTCTGTTGGGCATGGCGGATCTGCACCCCTTTTCGGTCCCTTTGCACCGTGATCGCAGATGGTGCGCTGCCATTGTGTACCACGGTACCACGCGCCATGCATCTGTCCTGCCCGTAACGAATCAAGCGCTCCCCTTGGTGGGTACGAAACGAACGGGTACGTCCCAGAAAGTGGATCAGCTCCAGGAGATTTGTCTTACCGGTCCCGTTGGATCCCACGATCAAATTCAGGCGTGGGGAACACTCTAGCTGTAGCGCCGTAAAATTACGAAAATCCTGTCCCGAAAGCGCCGTAATCGTCATGAGTAACAAATTCCCGGCTCAGGGGATTCAAGGTAGGGTGCTTGCTTAACAATCAGTGGTACTAGTGGGGCGATAACTACAAAAATAACTTGATGGAGCAATTTCCCCGGGCAGCAATACATTGATGGGAATACCGGCCTCTGGCCGGTCAGAGCCGCATGGGCATTACGACATACTGACAGGTCTTGGAATTGGGTTCTCGGATCAGGCAACTGCTGTTAGCATCTATCAGGGAAACCTCAACCTGATCCACAGGAATCGCCCCAAGTGCGTCCAACAGATAATTTACATTAAATCCAATCTCTAAGGCTGCTCCATGGTAATTTACTTCCAATTCTTCTTCCGCCTCTTCCTGTTCTGGATTATGTGCTTGAATCTTAAGCAGATTTTCCGCTAATGACCAACGGATTCCCCGGTATTTTTCGTTCGAGAGAATTGAGGCCCTGGTAAGCGCATGACGCATGGTTTCCCGATCCGCAACCAGGTGTTTGTCACTGCCTTTTGGTAGTACGCGCTGATAGTCCGGAAAACGGCCATCCACCAACTTTGAGGTAAAACGGACCTCTGGCAGATTGACACGAATATGGTTCGTACCGATCTGTAGTTCCACTTCCTCTTCAGAATCGGATAGGAGTCTGTTTAGTTCTTGAATACCCTTACGTGGCACGATCACTTGATGACCATTGACACCCTTGATCGCTGCCGGCATCTCGCAAAGTGCTAAACGATGACCATCGGTTGCCACGGCCCGCACCATTCCCTCATTTAGCTCAATCATCAGGCCATTGAGGTAATAGCGCACATCCTGTTGCGCCATAGCAAAGTGAGTCCGGTCAATAAGCTGTTTTAAATCCTTTTGTACGATTTTGAACCTCTGCGCGCTCTTTACTTCTTCCACCACCGGAAATTCACTGGCTGGTAATGTGGAAAGAGAGAAACGGCTTCTACCCGATCGCAACGTTATACGGTCCCCATCAAGGACGATTTCTAACACTGCCCCTTCCGGTAGTGTCCGACAGATATCCAATATCTTCCTGGCCGCCAGGGTAAATTCCGCGGTTGTTCCTGTCGCAGCCTGGACGGTAGCTTGCAATTCCACCTCCAAGTCCGTCGCAGTCAAACTGATACTGTCCTTGGTAACGTTAATGAGAACATTACTAAGAATTGGCAGCGTTTGTCGGCGCTCCACGACGCCAATCACCTGTTGCAGTGGTTTCAACAATAGCTCGCGCGAAATAGTTAGCTTCATAATAATAAATTAATAAATAAACTATAGTATTTATTAGGGAACACAATTTCTGTTGATAACAAAAATAATCACTTTTTTAAACAACTAGTTATATCAGGTACATCTAACACGCCAAGCTCTGGATAAGCTGTGGAAAACACGAGTACAATCATCGTTGGGTAAACCGAGATATAGTTATCCACCATTTATACCTGTTAATTGGTCAGGGTTCTCAACAGGTTTTTGTAGTCTTCGTTAATGCGCTGATCTGAGTCCTTCAGTTCCGTTATCTTGCGGCAGGCATGTAATACGGTGGTATGGTCCCGACCACCGAATGCCTCGCCAATTTCCGGTAGGCTGTGGCTGGTAAGTTCCTTGGCCAGGGCCATCGCCAATTGACGAGGCCGTGTTATCGAGCGGGTCCGCCGTGCCGAAAGCAAATCGGAGACCCTTATCTTGTAATATTCAGCAACGGTTTTCTGTATGTTACTAATAGAAACCATGCGGTCCTGTAGCGCTAGTAGATCCCGTAAAGCCTCTTTCGTAAAATCCAAAGTGATGGGTCTACCACTAAAGCGAGAGCTGGCCATAACGCGTCGCAATGCACCTTCTAATTCGCGAACATTGGATTGAATGCGCTTGGCAATGAAAAAGGCTACTTCGTTGGGTAAATTTATCTGTACCTGACTAGCCTTGCTGTGCAAGATAGCGACACGGGTTTCCAACTCTGGCGGGTCTACTGAAACGGTCAACCCCCAACCGAACCGGGATTTTAATCGTTCCTCAAGGCCGTCAACTTCTTTTGGAAACCGATCACAAGTAAGAACCACTTGTTGTTGGTTTTCCATTAACGAGTTAAAAGTATGAAAAAATTCTTCTTGGGAACGTTCTTTACCGGCAAAGAACTGTATGTCGTCGATCAACAACGCATTCAAAGAGCGGTAGTATCTTTTAAAATTGTTAATAGTGTTGTGTTGAAGTGCCTTAACCATATCTGCAACAAAACGTTCTGAGTGAAGATATACTACCCGTGCATTAGGATTTCGATTCAGAATTAGATTGCCGATCGCATGCATTAAATGGGTTTTCCCCAACCCTACGCCACCGTAGATAAATAAGGGATTATAAGCGCCGCCTGGGTTTTCACCGATCTGAGTAGACGCAGCGCGTGCCAGCTGATTAGATTTACCTTCGACAAAAGAGTCGAACGTAAAATTGCTATTAAGGTTACTGCTAGCAGTATAAGTCTCCGCTTCAGTTCCACCCGTAACGATGCCTTTATTAGGTGGTTCCGATATACCGCTTAACGGATGTGTCTGGCTACCGATCTCTAGTTGAATACGGGGTGTTCCTTGTACAGATAATCCGTTAACAGTGGTATTGATATGATCAAAAAAATGGTCCTTAACCCAGTCCAACACATAACGATTCGGCGCCAAAATGCGTAATGAGCCATTAGCTTCAATGGCCTGTAGTGGACGGATCCAAGTATTGAATTGTTGTGCGGGCAACTCGCCCTCCAAGTGGTCAAGACATCTCTTCCATAGATTTGCTTCCACCAGAAGGCCCCTCCCAAATGCGGGTTAGTAATCGTTGAGGTGTAAACCGGCAGTCTATACCGGTTGTACCATGGTATCCACATCCGCGGCGGCCTGTTCGGAAACCACCGGTTGGCTTGACACTGCAATTATAGAACCAGTAACATGCCAGCCTCCTCCGAGCTGTTCCACGGTCGAAAGACGGCCATTGATTTTGTTGAGATTGCATCATGAAGCGGACGTTCCAACCCAGTAACCTAAAGCGCAAGCGTACCCACGGATTTCGTGCGCGGATGAGCACTAAAGGTGGACGCCAGGTACTGAAGGCCCGCCGTGCAAAGGGACGGTCCCGCCTCTCTGCCTGAACCGATACGGCTGAGTGTCGGGACAGCGCGCTTTCCCAGGGATGCGCGGTTAACCGGCTCAGCGCAATTCCAAAGGGTGTTTAAAAACGCGCGGTTGCGTTCTACCGACGCGGTCCTGGCTGTGTTGGCGGTGGAAAACGAACTCAATATTGCCCGTCTTGGCTTGGTAGTCTCACGCAAAGCGGCACGTCGGGCGGTGGCCCGAAACCGTGTCAAACGATTGATTCGAAACAGTTTTCGGAATAAGCGGCAACACTTGTCTGGCTTGGATATCGTAGTGATTGGCCGGCCGGGTATCGAAAACAAAAGCAACACTGAACTACGCAATGCCCTGGAACGGCACTGGAAACGGTTGGGCCACTAATGCATAAGTTATTGATTTTTCTGATTTATATTTATCGTTATCTAGTGGCGCCGTGGTTAGGAAACCGCTGCCGCTTTTACCCCAGTTGCTCCCAATACGCCCTAACTGCTTTACGGCGCCACGGCGCATGGCACGGCGGTTGGCTATCGGTGAGGCGCCTGGGTCGTTGTCATCCCTGGCACCCTGGCGGTATAGACCCGGTTCCCGAACAACGGTGTAACCATGGATAACCAGCGATTGTTTTTGTTCATCGCCCTGTCTTTCGTTTTGCTATTGCTGTGGGAGGCGTGGCAAAAGGATTATGAGCCGGTTCCGGTCCCCGCCGAGGTGGCCGCACCGGGGCTGGATAGCCAGCGGTCCCTGCCGGATATCCCGGACCTGCCGCAAACGGAGCCCCAGGATTCAGCAGCCCAGGAGAAGGACCAGCAAGTGTTCCAGGCAGGTCAATACGTTCGCGTCGTTACTGATATATTTGATATAAAAATCAGCACTTTAGGTGGTGATCTGCGCTATGCGGATCTTAGGAAATTGCCGGTATCATTAGATAAACCTGACGAGCCTCTTCAGTTGATGGGGGATCGCCCGCCGCTATTGTTCATTGCCCAGTCTGGATTACGCAGTCCGGATGGGACCGAGCCTACCCACCATGTGGAGTACCAAACCCCCAAGCTTGAGTACCGTCTTGCGGAAGGAGATTCGGAGCTGCAAGTGCCGCTGCATTGGACCAGCCCGGAAGGGGTTCGCGTAACCAAGGTCTATACCTTTATGCGCGGCAGCTACCAGGTGAAATTGGCGCATCGGGTGCATAACGGGACTGGTAACGATTGGCACGGTCGCCAGTACCGGCAACTGCAGCGCAGCCGCGTTGATAAATCCGATGGGCCGAGGTTTATATATACCTATACCGGCGGCGTGCTCTACAGCCCTGAGGAAAAATACGAAAAGATCGATTTCGATGACATGTTGGAAGAGGATCTAGGCCGCAATGTGAGCAACGGTTGGGTGGCCATGATCCAGCATTATTTTGTAGTCGCTCTGGTGCCCGATGCAGACGAGAACAATTATTACTACACCAAGGCATTGCCCGGGGAGCGTTATGTAATCGGATTGGTCGGACCTCAGATCACCGTGGCGCCCGGCGCTGCCGCGGTTTTTTCAAGCACACTTTATGTGGGACCGAAACTGCAGGACCGGCTGAAAGAACTCGCACCCGGACTGGAACTGACAGTGGACTATGGCATATTAACCGTGCTTTCCAAGCCGCTGTTTTGGTTGCTTACAAAAATCCACTCTCTAATCGGCAACTGGGGGTGGGCCATCGTGATATTGACCATGTTGATCAAACTGGCGTTCTTCAAATTGTCGGAAACCAGTTACAAATCCATGGCAAATATGCGCAAACTGACTCCGCGCATGAAGGCACTGAAGGAACGTTATAGCGACGATCGCCAGAAACTCAATAAGGCCATGATGGATTTGTATAAGACGGAAAAGATTAATCCCTTGGGCGGATGTTTACCCATTCTGGTGCAGATCCCCGTGTTCATTGCCCTGTATTGGGTATTACTGGAGAGTGTGGAATTACGTCAGGCACCGTTCATGTTATGGATTCGCGACCTTTCCGCGGCAGACCCATTTTTTGTGCTGCCGCTCATTATGGGAGCGACCATGATGATGCAACAAAGGCTTAATCCTGCTCCCGTCGACCCCATACAAGCTAAAGTGATGATGGTCCTGCCGTTGGTTTTTACTGTATTTTTTGCCTTCTTTCCATCCGGCCTTGTGTTGTACTGGGTAACCAATAACACTTTGTCTATTGCACAACAATGGGTGATTACCCGCCGGGTTGAGCAGGGCGGGAAATCCAACAACCGGTAACGGACTTAGCGTCGCGAGACACCGTGGTTCGGTGATCCGCAAAAAAGCCCATGAAAGATCATGTCGATACCATTGCGGCGGTTGCAACGCCTCCCGGTAAAGGCGGTGTGGGTATCGTGCGTGTTTCTGGTCCTCGTGTTCCCGACATCGCGAAGACTTTATGCGATGATGTGCCGGAACCGCGTCGTGCCACCCTATGCGTATTTCAAGATACGCATCGTAAAACTATCGATCAAGGGCTGGCGCTTTATTTTCCGCAACCCTATTCCTTTACCGGCGAACATATATTGGAACTCCATGGCCATGGTGGACCGGTGGTGATGGATTTACTGTTGGCACGAGTGTTGGAATTAGGCGCGCGCCTGGCCAGGCCGGGCGAGTTTTCCGAGCGCGCTTTTTTAAACGACAAACTCGATTTATTGCAGGCGGAGGCGGTTGCGGATTTGATAGAGGCGACTACCTCCCAGGCGGCGCAAGCGGCTGTCCGTTCCCTGCAGGGCGAGTTTTCCCGTCGTGTGCGGCATCTACTGGACGCACTTGTACAGTTGCGCATGTACGTAGAGGCGGCCTTGGATTTTCCGGAAGAAGAAATCGACTTTCTATCAGACGCGCGTGTCGAAAAAGGTCTTCGGGATATTGATCAGGAATTTTGCGATCTTTTGCAAGCGGCCAGGCAAGGTTGTCTTTTGAGGGATGGTATGACCGTAGTGATCAGCGGCCGGCCCAATGCCGGGAAATCCAGTTTGTTAAATGCGCTGGCGGGACGGGATCGCGCCATCGTAACGGCAGTGCCCGGCACCACGCGTGATGTGTTACGGGAGTATATTGGTATTGACGGCATGCCTATGCATGTTATAGACACGGCAGGATTGCAACCTAGTGAAAACGTAGTGGAAAGGGAAGGTATACGCCGTGCGTGGGCGGCCATAGAGTCGGCAGACCGGGTGTTGGTCGTCGTGGACGACCAGCTCGGTTTACAGGAGCAGGACAAAAATATATTTTGCGATTTACCCGAAAACGTGCCCTATACCGTGATCTATAACAAAATTGACCTTACGGATAGGCAGGCGGGGTTAGTAGCGGACGACCCCCCAAGTATTGCAATTTCAGCCCTTACCGGTGCCGGCCTGGATGCGCTTCGAGCGCACCTGGCCCAAGCCATGGGGTACCAAGAGGGGGTGGCGGGAGAGTTTAGCGCCCGTCGCCGGCATATCGATGCCTTGCATAGAGCCCACGATCAAGTGAACTCGGGCCGTAACCAACTGGAACATAACGGAGCCGGAGAGCTGCTGGCGGAAGAATTGCGCCAGGCGCAGCTGGCGATCAATGAGATCACCGGGGAATTCACGAATGACGATCTGCTAGGGGAAATCTTTGCCGGCTTTTGTATTGGTAAATGACGCTGGTGCGGGGAAAGGCATTGGTTCTTGCGCGGCGTCCACGTAAACTGTGGCCTCCCGGACCCCACCATCGGCAATTATGAGCAACAGCAATCATTTTGATGTCATCGTGGTAGGCGGTGGCCATGCCGGCACCGAGGCGGCGCTGGCCGCGGCCCGCACAGGTGCCACCACGTTGCTGCTGACCCACAACATCGAGACCCTGGGCCAGATGAGTTGTAATCCAGCGATTGGCGGGATCGGCAAGGGGCACCTGGTCAAAGAAATCGATGCGCTGGGTGGCGTAATGGCCCGCGCCATTGATCGTGCCGGGATACAGTTTCGCGTCCTGAACGCCAGCAAAGGGCCCGCGGTTCGGGCGACCCGCGCGCAAGCGGACCGGGTTCTTTATAAACAGGTGATCCGTAGCGCCCTGGAACGCCAGCCCAATTTATTTTTATTCCAACAGGCGGTGGAGGATTTATTAGTAGAAGATGGCCGGGCCACCGGTGTTGTTACCCAAATGGGTCTGCAGTTTTTTGCGCCCGCCGTGGTGTTGGCGGTTGGAACCTTTCTGGGTGGCCGAATTCACATCGGTCCGTCCAACTATGCCGGAGGACGCGCCGGCGACCCGCCTGCCAATGCATTGGCACAACGATTGCGCGAGCTGCCTTTTAAAGTAGACCGACTGAAGACCGGTACGCCGCCCCGCATTGATGGCCGCAGTATCGACTATCAATTGATGAGTTTGCAGTCGGGTGACGAACCGACGCCGGTATTCTCTTTTCTTGGTGAGGCATCGGAACATCCCGGCCAGGTTCCCTGCCATATTACCGCGACGAACCAGCGCACCCATGAGATTATCCGTGGCGGTCTATCCAGCTCGCCCATGTACACCGGCGCCATTGAGGGTGTGGGCCCCCGCTATTGTCCTTCCATTGAAGACAAGGTAGTGCGGTTTGCCGATAAGCCGTCCCATCAGATCTTTGTAGAGCCGGAAGGGTTGGATACATACGAAGTTTATCCAAACGGCATCTCGACGAGCCTATCGTTTAGCGTGCAGGAAAAACTGGTGCGCTCTATCCGCGGCATGGAAAGGGCCCACATCACCCGCCCCGGGTATGCCATCGAATATGATTTCTTTGACCCAAGGGGCCTGCGGGATTCCCTGGAAACCCAATTTATCGATGGGTTGTTTTTTGCAGGCCAGATCAATGGCACTACCGGTTATGAAGAAGCGGCGGCTCAGGGTCTGATTGCCGGCCTGAATGCCGCCCGAAAAGTTCATGGCCGGCAGTCCTGGTGTCCGCGCCGCGACGAAGCCTATATTGGAGTATTGATTGATGACCTGGTTACACGTGGTACCGATGAGCCGTACCGTATGTTTACCAGCCGTGCCGAGTACCGGTTATTACTGCGCGAGGATAACGCCGACCTGCGACTTACCCCTGTGGGCCGTGAACTAGGGCTAGTGGATGATTTTCGTTGGCGGCGGTTTGAAACCAAACGTGAAGCCATCGAACAGGAGCAGCAGCGCCTGCACGCGCTGTGGATTCGTCCCGGCACTGACTCTGCCGCCCAAGCCGAGGCATACCTGGGCAGGGTGCTGACACGGGAACAACGGGTGCTGGAGATATTGTGCTGCCCCGATGCCAGTTATCGCGATCTAATGAAACTGGATGGCATCGGGCCGGGAGTCTCAGATGACAAAGTGGCCCAGCAAGTGGAAGTGCAGAGCAAGTACGCGGGTTATATTGACCGACAAGCCATCGAGATTCAGCGCCAGCGCCGGCATGCGCAGCAACCGCTTCCGGAACAAATGGATTACTCCAAAATTCGCGGTCTTTCCGCGGAAGTAATGGAAAAGCTGCAAGCGGTGCGGCCTCAAACCGTTGCCCAGGCGGCGCGTGTCCCGGGAATAACGCCGGCGGCAATCTCATTGTTGCTGATACACCTGAAAAAACAACACCGCTCCTTGCGCAAGAGTGCCTGAGCAAGCTGATTCGGCATGGTGATGCAAACATCGCAAAACCGGTTTTTAGAGGCCAATGTGGAGCAACGGCTCACGGAAGGAACCATGGCCCTAAATCTTGCGGTGGATCCCGAGGGCATCAATAAGTTGGCCAAGTATGTGGGGTTACTGGCTAAGTGGAGCCGGGTTTATAACCTGACCTCGGTGCGCAAGCCCAGGGATATTGTTTGCCGTCATATTCTGGATAGTCTTGCGATCGTGCCTTACCTGCATGGGCACCACATACTGGATTTGGGGACGGGGGCCGGCCTGCCCGGTATTCCGTTAGCTGCGGCACGTCCCGATATCACTGTCACCCTATTAGATAGCAATGCCAAGAAACTCCGGTTCGTGCGCCACGTCATGGCTGACCTGCGGCTGGACAACGTCCGTGTGCGCCATTGCAAGATGGAGGATTATCGACCGGCGCAGCCTTTTGACACAGTAGTGTGCCGAGCCTTTTCCTCGTTAGCGGACATTCTCCGTCACGTCAATGAGGTGTGTACCGAGCAAGGCCGGATTTTGGCAATGAAGGGCGTATACCCGCTGGCGGAAATTGAAGAACTGGATGATCCGGACTGGGTGGAAGAAGTGGTGGCTATAACGGTGCCTGGACTGGATGCCCAGCGGCACATCGTGATCCTGGCGCGACCGCAGTAGTGACCAAAATGCAAATACTATCTGATTACATATTTTCTTTTATGCAAAGTTTTCCTTGCTTAGTTCCCGTGTGACGTCATAGGCGTATCAATGGGAAGAATCGTCGCGTTTACCAATCAAAAAGGCGGTGTTGGGAAGACCACCACTTGTATCAATCTAGCGGCGTCTCTTGTATCGACCGGGCGGCGCGTATTGCTGGTGGACCTGGATCCACAAGGCAACGCCACGATGGGGAGTGGTGTAGACAAGCTTGCAATCGGACATACAGGCTGTGACGTGTTATTGGGTGAGGTCAGCATTCACCAGGCGATAGTGGATACGGAACATGCCGGCTATCGGCTACTGCCAAGTAATTCCGATCTTACTGCCGCGGAAGTGCGGCTAATGGAGCTGGATAACCGCGAATACAGGTTGCGGGATGCACTGGTCAAAATTAGAGATGACTACGATTACCTGTTGGTGGATTGCCCGCCGGCATTGAATATACTCACCATCAACGGGCTGGCAGCCGCCGATGGTGTGGTGATTCCCGTGCAGTGCGAGTATTACGCGCTGGAAGGATTGTCGGGACTGTTGGACACTATTGAGCATGTGCGCAATACGGTTAATCCTGATCTGCAAGTGGATGGTTTGTTACGCACCATGTTCGATGCGCGCAACAATCTGGCCAATGAAGTTTCCGAGCAGCTGATGCAACACTTTCGAAATAAGGTCTACCGTACTGTTATCCCGCGCAATGTACGGCTGGCGGAAGCTCCCAGCCATGGGTTGCCTATTTTAGTTTATGATAAGGCGTCCCGCGGTGCCATTGCGTATCTCGCCTTAGCCGGTGAAGTGGTGCGACGGGGACGGGAACAAATTCCGGCGCAACCCATTCAGCCTACCTTGTGATATCTGCTCAATGGTAGCCACCGGTCTGTAATTCTTATAAACCCCGAACTTGATAAACATGGCAGCAACGAAGAAACGTGGTCTCGGGCGCGGCCTGGACGCCCTGCTTGGCACACCCCGTGAACAACCCGCGCCGGCATCTTCCACGGTAAGCATTGTGCGGGAACTGCCGGTCGATGTAGTTCGGCGCGGCCGGTTTCAGCCCAGGGTCAATATGCACACGGAAAGCCTGCAGGAACTGGCGGATTCCATTCGTGCACAAGGTGTGGTGCAGCCCATCGTAGTGCGTCCCGTGGGCTCCGGCCAGTACGAGATTATTGCCGGCGAGCGGCGTTGGCGCGCAGCCCAGCTTGCCGGGTTACACGAGATCCCGGCGATGATTCGGGATGTGCCCGACCAGGCGGCGGTGGCGATTGCCTTAATTGAAAACATTCAACGGGAAAACCTCAACCCTCTGGAAGAGGCCAATGCGCTGCAACGACTGATCAGCGAATTCGGTACCACGCACCAAGAGGCCGCGGCAGCGGTGGGAAGATCCCGTGCCGCCGTTAGTAACTTATTGCGGCTATTAGAGCTCACCGATGGGGTGAAGGAGCTGGTAAACAGCGGGCAATTGGAAATGGGGCATGCTCGTGCGTTACTCGCTTTACAAGGGGACGCCCAGACTCAGGCTGCTCGCCATGTGGTAACTAAGGGTCTCTCGGTGCGGGACACCGAGCGTTTTGTCAAACGCCTGACGACATCGCCGTCGAAGCCCGCTCGCAAAAAGATTGATCCAGACATCCGCCGTCTAGAGCAGGACCTGTCGGAAAAACTCGGCGCCGAAGTTCGTCTTGAAGACCGTGGCAGCGGCAAAGGCAAGCTCGTGATCAGTTATAACAGCCTGGATGAGCTGGATGGGATTCTGGCTAAGATTCATTAGGAAAATCAATTAGTTTAGTCTCCTGTGGCTGTTTGCTGCAGCGTTGTAAGGACAGGTGCGCCGGGGCCCCTCCTCACCTGCGTTTATCTATATATCATTGACGGTAAGTCGATGAATCCTTATACTTTCTGGCTGCCGAAACAGTGGTGTATTGCCAGCCCTCCGTAATCTGTCCCAGAAATTTGCGGGCCGTGAGGCGCGTGGAGAACCGAGAACGGTTTTTGGGTCGTTTGCGCAAAGTAGTGGGCGCTACTTCACAAGAATGACCAAAAATATACGCCGATTCTCCGCCGCCGTAGTAGCAACAGATTTGAGCTGACCGGTTTCTAGTTCCGGGTCCGGGATGAGTATCCGTCCGGCAGATTCCGGGGGGTTGCTCCTGTACCCTCACACGGTTTGTCATGGGGATGCTGTGGTGTGCGTAACGCGTTGATCACACAGGTTTTTGTGGTCTTGGTAGTGGCGGGAATCTATGCCGGCCTGGTTGGTGCAGCGAGTGCGTTGGGAGCGGTTTTTGGCGGCTGTATTTCAATTACTAATGGCCTATTGCTGTTCTGGCGGTTAAACAGGGGTGGCAAACATCCCAGCGGGGATCCTGGTCGGCACCTAGGGTCGTTTTTTGCCTTGGCCATCGAGCGTTTTGTGGTGGTCACGGTGTTGTTTGCCATGGGCATGGGTGTGTTAAAACTCGTGCCATTGCCTTTATTGCTCGGATTTATTGCGGGTCAGGTTGCGCTGGTGATGTCGGGGTTGAGAACGAGAAATAAATAATGTCTAGTGAAACGATCACTTCTGCTGAGTACATCAGGCACCATCTGCAGAACCTGACCTATGGCAGGCATCCGGATGGCGCCTGGGGGATTGCCCATAGCCAGGCAGAGGCCGCCGACATGGGTTTCTGGGCACTCCATTTAGATACCTTGGGATTTTCCGTGCTTCTAGGGGTGTCCTTTTTATGGTTGTTCCATCGTGCCGCAAGCCGTGCCACCGCAGGTGAACCCGGTGGGCTGCAGAATTTTGTGGAATGGATTATCGATTTCATTGACAGCAGTGTGCGAGGATCGTTTAACGCAAAGAATGATGTCGTGGCGCCATTGGCGCTGACCATCTTTGTGTGGGTCTTCCTGATGAATTTTATGGACCTGGTACCCGTGGATTGGCTGCCTTATCTTGCCCGCGCCATCGGCGTGCCATACTTAAAAGTAGTTCCAACAACAGATCCCAACGCTACCTTCGGTCTGGCGATTGGGGTATTTATATTGGTTATTTACTACAGTATAAAGATTAAGGGCATCGGTGGTTTTTTTGGTGAGCTGGCACTGCAGCCGTTTGGTAAATGGGGTCTGCCCGCAAACCTGGTTTTGGAGGGCGTCAACTTGATCGCAAAACCGGTGTCGCTGGCGTTACGGCTTTTCGGCAATATGTATGCCGGCGAGATGATATTTATTTTGATCGCGCTACTGCCCTTTTGGGCGCAGTGGTCCCTGTCCCTGCCGTGGGCCATTTTTCATGTCCTTATAATTACGTTGCAGGCGTTCATTTTTATGACGCTGACTATCGTCTATCTGGATATGGCGCATCAAGAACACTGATTAATTAACCAACAGGAGACCAAAATGGAACAAGCATTACTTTATATGGCCGGTGCGGTAATGATCGGTCTTGCCGCCCTGGGTGCCGCGGTAGGTATCGGTATCCTGGGCGGCCGTTTCCTTGAAGGTGCAGCCAGGCAGCCGGAATTGATTCCCATGCTGCGCGCCCAGTTCTTCATTGTAATGGGATTGGTAGATGCTGTACCTATGATTGCGGTTGGTATATCGATGTATATTATTTTTGTGGTAACCGGCGGATAACCGGCGCGTCATCCGTAGAGATTAGTCTAATTCAGGTGACAGTAAAATGAACATCAATCTAACGATGCTGGGGCAGCTAATTGCCTTCATTATGTTTGCCACGTTCTGCATGAAGTTTGTGTGGCCGCCCATTATGAATGCGCTGCACGAACGCAAGAAAACAATCGCTGATGGTTTGGCCGCGGCCGAACGCGGTCACCACGAACAACAGCTAGCCGAAAAGCGTGCCAAGAAGGTGTTGGTGGAAAACAAAGCCCAAGCCGCTGAAATCATCGCCCGGGCCGAGAAGCGCGCCAGTGAAATCGTTGACGAGGCAAAACAAGAAGCCTGTGCGGAAGGGGAGCGATTGCTTGTGGCCGCGCGCGCGAACATCGGCCAGGAAGTAAACGTCGCCAAAGAGGCGTTGCGCGCTCAGTTAGCTAGTATCACGGTAGCTGGTGCAAGCAAGGTGCTGGGGCGTGAGGTCGACGTAAAAGTCCATAACGAATTATTGAACAAGCTCGCCGCGGAAATTTAGGTACGGTCAATCAGTGTCGGAAAACAACACCATCGCGAGACCCTATGCCCAGGCAATTTTTGAACTGGCTCGGGACCGCAACGGCATTACCCAATGGTCGCAAAACCTGGAATTCCTTGCGCTATTAGTTCGGGATCCCCAAATACAGGAGTTATTGGATAATCCGCGGCTGACGGAACGGCAATTATCGGAGCTGTTTCTGCATATTTGTGCCGAGAGGTTGGACGAGTACGCAAAGAATTTTGTTTTGCTGCTGGCGGAAAAGCGCCGTCTTGCGGTATTGCCGGAGATTGCGGAGCTGTACGAAGAAATGCGCCGGGATGCTGAAGGTGTGGTACGCGGTGAAATGGTTTCGGCTTTTGAGGTGTCGCCTGAACAGCGTCAGCAGATTGCCGCGGCGCTTAAGGCGCGTCTAGGTCGCGATGTAGAGCTGGAATGCATCGTTGATGAGTCCTTAATTGGCGGCGCGGTGGTGCGGGCGGGTGATTTGGTTATTGATGGCTCAGTTCAAGGCAAGCTGATTCGGCTGGCCAATGCGTTGAGTCACTAAGAGGAACAAGATTTATGCAACTCAATCCCACCGAAATTAGTGAGCTGATTAGAAGCCGCATTGAACACTTTCAGGCCGCCGCCGAAGCGCGTACTGAGGGAACCATTATCAGTCTCACGGACGGCATTGTCCGTATTCACGGTCTTGCGGACGTCATGCAGGGCGAGATGATCGAGTTTCCCAACAATACCTACGGTCTGGCACTGAACCTTGAGCGTGACTCCGTCGGCGCGGTAATCCTGGGTGAGTATAAGCACATTAAAGAAGGCGACAGCGTCAAATGTACCGGAAAAATTTTGGAAGTGCCGGTAGGCGAGGGCCTACTAGGCAGGGTAGTGGATTCCTTGGGCACGCCGATCGACGATAAAGGCGCTATCGAGAGCTCGGAAAGTTCGCCCATCGAAAAAATTGCACCCGGGGTAATTGCGCGGCAGTCTGTATCGGAGCCTGTACAGACGGGTCTAAAGGCGATCGATTCCATGGTACCCATTGGCCGGGGACAGCGGGAATTGATCATCGGAGACCGCCAGACCGGAAAAACCGCACTGGCAATTGATACCATCATTAATCAAAAAGGCACGGGAATTAAATGTATCTATGTGGCCATCGGCCAGAAAAATTCCTCTATCGCGTCGGTGCAGCGCAAGCTGGAAGAGCACGGGGCAATGGAGCACACCATTATTGTGGCTGCCGCTGCATCAGAATCCGCCGCGATGCAATACATCGCCCCCTATGCCGGTTGTGCCATGGGGGAGTTTTTCCGCAATCGCGGTGAAGACGCGTTAATCATCTATGACGATTTGACCAAACAGGCTTGGGCCTATCGTCAAGTGTCCCTGCTGCTGCGGCGGCCGCCGGGACGTGAGGCCTACCCTGGCGACGTGTTTTATCTCCACGCCCGGCTCCTGGAACGTGCATCCCGTATCAATGCCAAAGATGTGGAGAGGCGCACCAACGGCGCGGTCAAGGGTAAGACAGGTTCGCTAACTGCGCTGCCGATTATTGAAACCCAGGCAGGCGATGTATCGGCCTTCGTGCCCACTAACGTCATTTCCATTACCGATGGCCAGATATTTTTAGAAACCGATCTGTTTAATGCCGGCATCCGCCCTGCCATCAATGCCGGTTTGTCAGTGTCTCGCGTAGGCGGCGCCGCCCAGACCAATATCATCAAAAAACTGGGCGGAGGCATACGTCTGGCGCTGGCCCAGTACCGTGAATTAGCGGCCTTCGCACAATTTGCCTCGGATCTGGATGAAGTAACCCGCAAGCAGTTGGAACGCGGTCAGCGGGTAACGGAACTCATGAAACAAAAACAATATGCGCCGCTTTCGGTTGCGGAAATGGCGGTATCTTTGTTTTCTGCCGGTGAAGGGTACTTGGACGACGTGGATATTAAAAAGGTTGTGGATTTTGAGCATGCGCTGCTTACCTATATGAGAGCTGAACAAGCGGCACTGCTAGCTAAGATCAATGAGACCGGAGACTACAATGACGAAATCGAATCCGGTCTGCATGACGCATTGAAGAGTTTTAAGGAAAGTCACGCTTATTAAATTTTATGAACCGCCAAGAACGCCAAGGTTTTTTATTTGTTTTTGAAAAACTACATAGTTACAAAATTAACACTACTATCATTAATGCCGCTATCAATTTTCCTTAAAGAAAAAATAATTTTAGATTAAAATAGAGATGGCCAGCGCAAAGGAAATACGCACGAAGATCAAGAGTATTCAGAATACTCAGAAGATTACCAAGGCCATGGAGATGGTGGCCGCGAGTAAGATGCGTAAGGCGCAGGGTCGCATGCGTGCATCACGTCCCTATTCCGACAAGATGCGCAATGTAATCGCCCATCTT
>JAZFSS010000102.1:0-5205 GCA_036446275.1 Gammaproteobacteria bacterium
GTGGGAACTATTTGATCCTATGCCGCGGAGTTTTGATGGGTGGGACTGCTGGCAGCCGGTCCTGACCGGCCTTTGCGAATGGTTGGAAGTATTTTCGAGACGCCGCGCCGTTTGGCGCTAAAAACGGCAGCACTAAAGGACAATTACCGTCGCCAGCCAGAGAAACAATCCCATGCTTGCGACATCGGTTGAGGTGGTCAGAAAGATACTGGATGCGGTGGCTGGATCCGCGCCGAGGCGCTTTAAGGTGACGGGAACCAATACGCCTGATATCCCGCTGATGACACAACTGCCAACCATCGCCAGGAAAACCACAAGGGCCAGCATTAAGGCCTGCGGATTATCATTCATATTGGCATACACGAACATGGCAATTGCGGCCGTCACTCCAACCAGTACACCGTTAAGGAAACCCAGCAAGGCCTCTTTGGCGGTTATCTTCTTGACGAAGCCTTCCTTCATTTCGCCCAGGGTCATACCGCGTAGAGTTACGGCCAGGGATTGACAGCCCGTATTGCCGGACTGGCCCGCCAGTACGGGCAGAAAAACGGCCAGCAATACGACCTGCGCAATGGTGTCTTCGAAAATGCCCACCACAAATGCCGCGACAAATGCGGTTAGCAGATTAAGTTGCAGCCAGGGATGCCTGAATTTCAGGCTTTTCGCCCAACTGGTCGTAAGATGTTCCTCTTTTTCCACGCCGACCATCCGTCCGGATTGGGCGCTTAGGTCAAAGGCATGTTCCTCAAAGAGGATGAAACCCTGGATTGCACCAATCAGCTTTTGATCATCATCGCAGACGGGGTAGACCGGATAATGGCGTCGTACCATGGCCGTCATGGCGTCGGTAATGGACATGGTGGGTCGTAGTGAGAAAGGATGATCGATCATGATTTCATGCAACTGCTGCTCCGGCTCAGCCAGCATTAAATCCCTCATGACTAGCACGCCTTGTAGTCTTTCTTCTGTATCGACGATATAGCCGTAGGTAATCATTACGGTTTCGACCAATTCCCGGATTTCGTCGATGGCGGCGCGCACCGTTGTATCGGCGTGAAATACCCCATGGGCGGGGGACATTAGCCGGCCAAGACTGTCCTTTGGATACTGGCGCGCAAAAGACCACTGTTTACCACAAGGAAAATCAAAGGCCTCGACAATCGCCTGGCTTTTGGCTTCGGGTAAATGATTCAGTACCTTAAGGGCCAAAGGCGGCTGCAAGCCGGCCAAAACCTGCCCAATGACTGCGTCCGGCTCTTTTTCCAGGGCATTGATCACATCCAGATGGGTATGCGATCGGTTCAGTGCGATAAGTTCACTGATATGGCCTTCATCGGCATCGGGGTGGTGTGTGGTGTCCGGGGAGGTGGAGTTTGTCATAGCGTAGTTCCAGATTTGAATCGGTTATCAGGATTAGCGAAGCCCAGGTATACCCTAATAATGGAATAGTAATAACTTATGAGTGCCTTTTTATGCTTCTGTCCTTGGCGCCAGACCAAGCCCAACGATGTTTCGGTGAGCCGATAGTTATTCGGTGCGTAGAATAAGGGAAATCGACGGTAGAGTCACTTCTCCCAGCCCGGCAAGGTGAACCTCGTCCGGGGAGGCTGTTCGCGATTTCTCTCTTTGCTACGACATCGCCCCCCCTACGATTCTGATACTCGTTTTTTTTACCATTACCTGTAGCTAGTTCAAGAACCGGCCTGCACCGCCGCTAAAACTTAGTACAAGAAGCTTTTCCAGAAGAATTTTGAGCTGAAAAATATCAGCTCGACAGATTTCTAGAGATCCTGAACATGTCTGTTTTGAAGGTAGCCGATCGAATTTTTCCCCTATCCAGCGATGGTCGGCTATTGGGTCTTTCCGAGTGGACCATGGAAGTTGCCGAGGCCTTGGCGGAGGTGGACTCCCTTAACCTGACCAACCAACATTGGGAAGTGATCGATTTCTTGCGTGCCTACTATCGGAAGTTTGGTAGTGTTCCAGCCGCGAAGGTTCTAAAACAAGGGCTTACACAAAGATTTGGCCCGGCAAAAGCGACGCAGCAGTACCTGAGCCAGTTGTTTGCCGGTGGTGTTCTCATTCAGGGCACCAAAATCGCTGGTATCCCGGCACCACCAGCGGAGGGGGAACCGGGCTGCGCGGATTGCCTTGCGCAAGACATGGAAGAGGAATACGACGGATACTGCCCATGGCAGTTTGAATCCGAGACCAAGATTGCCGGCTAGCTAGTAGCCTGCTAGACAATAACATAGGGGGCAGATTTTTAATCCGCCCCCTTGCTATTTAGCCGCACATATCCTCGTCATAGTTGGTGCAGTTCAATGTGGCCGGCGTTTTTGACATTTGGCCCTTTTTACCCCCGCACTTGCCATGGGTGCCTTTCATAGCACCGCACTTGCCTTGCCCGCTTTTACCTGCCTTGGCCTTTTTGCCTCCACACTTGCCTTGCCCGCATTTCCCCCCCATTCCACCACCGGCTACCGTATAGCCGCTGGACAAAGTTTTCATTGCGAAGGGTGAAGTATCCGCCGTGGCGTTGGTAGCCACCGAAAGTGCACCAATCATAGCGGTGCCCAGGACGACTCCAATCGTAGATCGCAAAGATGATTTTTTCATACTGGTTTCCTTTTTTGATAATAGATGGAACAATGGACAACCCAACCGAAGGGCTTGTTTAGGCCCCGATGGGTGTTGACCCCACGATTGTTGGATTGTTCCGTGCGAGTCCACTATGAATAGAATTCTCTTTTAAATCAATAGAGAATATGCATCTAGAGACCAATAAGCATGTTCGCCTCAGTTGTGCGCCTACTGTCGCCGGCGTTATTACGCAGCACCTAAAGGATTCCGATCCAATCAGCCGCCGTATCCGGGACCAGTTCTATCAGTATACGGGTAGTGGTGACGTAATCCGCAGTCACTACTTTGGGGGTCGGTTTGAAAATATTTACCTAGAGCTTGCCAAAGTACCAGACGTAATCAAGGTTCTGAGTAAGGTAAAAGAGTGTGCCCGAAAAATTTTGCGCTTAGACAGCGAGACATTGAAGGTGGGGTATTGGTTTAATGAAATGAAGCCTGGGGATTCCACCAGATTACATAATCATGACTCATTCGATGAGTTGTTATCTGGCGTGTATTATGTCTTGGCGCCGGTAAATTCCGGATACTTGGTGGTCCATGAGGGTGATGGCCGGATCAATATCAAGCCTGAAGAAGGAAAGCTGGTATTTTTTCCTTCTGACATGATGCATGAAGTCCTCGAGAACAAAAGTGCCCACAACAGGCTTTCCTTGGGTTTTAATGTCGGCAAACGTGTTGCGGAGGGGCGTCTTTGCGCCTTTACGAGAGAAATATTGACGTAGTTGGATGGACGCTAATTAGAGGTCCCCTACAGTTCCCGGAGATTAGTCGTCTTGTATTCTCTTGCTCGAAAGCGGTTGAGTCGGTTCCTAAATGGCACGGATGGGGCATTGTTGAGGTCCGGCCGCATGGGATTGGAAAAAGAAAATTTACGCGTTGGCCAAGACGGCCATATCTCTCAGATATCGCACCCCGAATTGCTTGGTTCCGCCCTTACCCATCCATTCATCACGACCGATTATTCAGAGGCACTACTGGAATTTATTACACCCCCATTCCAGGGACCGCCGGAGGCACTGGATTTTCTTCGCGATCTTCACCGGTTCGTGTACGAGAAGCTTGATAATGAGTTGCTCTGGGCGGGCAGCATGCCCTGCGTGGTGGCAGGAGATGCCAGTATACCGATAGCCTACTACGGTAATTCTAACGTCGGTACCATGAAGACCGTGTATCGAAGGGGGCTGGGTTATCGTTATGGGCGACTCATGCAGGTAATTGCCGGGGGGCATTTTAATTATTCTTTTGCCAAGGATTTCTGGCCCGTATTTCAAGGACATGAGAAGGATGATGGCCCACTGCGCAATTTTGTTGATAGCGCCTACTTTTGTCTGATTCGCAATCTACAACGTGTCGGCTGGCTGGTTCCCTACCTGTTCGGGTCCTCGCCGGCAATATGCAAATCATTTATGGGCGGCCAACCGACTCAACTGCAGGAATTTAATGCCAATACCTATTACGAGCCGTTTGCCACGTCGTTGCGTGTCAGTGATATCGGCTATCAAAATACACGTGAAAGCGAGGCGGGCATCAAGGTGAGTTACGACAATTTGGACCGCTATGTTAAAAGCCTTGCCTATGCTATTGAGACCGGACATCCTGAGTATGAAAAGATTGGTGTCCTTACCGACGGCGAGTATCGGCAGCTTAACGGCAACATCCTGCAGATTGAAAACGAGTATTACAGCTCGGTTCGGCCAAAGCCATTGCTTATCGGAAATGAGAAGCCTACGTTGGCGTTAAAAAAAAGGGGCGTCGAATATGTTGAATTGCGTTCCCTGGATGTCAATGCGCTTGAGCCGTTAGGGTTGAGCGAAGATCAGCTGCGGTTTCTTGAGGCGTTAATGATATTTTGTCTGTTTCAGGAAAGTCCTGCGATTGGTGAGCAAGAACATGAGGAGGTCAATTGGAATCTGCAGACTGTAGCGGCACGAGGGCGGGAGCCCGGGCTGAAATTGCGACGTTTGGGGCAAGAACTGGGGTTGTTGGAATGGGCCTCTGAAATTTGCGGCGAACTCACTGGGATTTGCGAGTTATTGGACCAAGGCGCCGGCAGTCAGGCATATAGTCGCAGCCTTGAACGCCAGACAGAGGCAGTCCGCGACCCTGATCGTACACCTTCTGCCAGAATGCTCGCGGGAATGCGGGCCAGCAGCCAGGGATTTTTTCATTTTGTCAAAAGTTTATCCCAGGCCCATCACCACTACTTTTCTAAATATCCGTTGGATCAGGGCCGACGCCTGTTTTTTCAGAACGCCGTGCAACAATCGATAGAAAAGCAGCGGGAAATCGAAGCCAGCGATGATTGTGCCTTTGACGAATATCTAGAGCGGTATTTTGCGCAAACCTAAGATCCACTGTTCTACTGATCAGGGGGTGTCGATCAGTACGAGAGACAACCCGGGCCAATAGGTAATGATTAATACCGCGACGAGCAACACCAGCATAAACGGAATGGTGGCTAGGTAGAGCTCTGTGATTGGCTTATCGAACCGGTAGCTTGCAATAAATAAGTTTATTCCCACCGGGGGCGTAAAGTACCCGATCTGCATATTAGCAAGGAAG
>JAZFSS010000103.1:0-2749 GCA_036446275.1 Gammaproteobacteria bacterium
CTTGCCCCGCACCAGCTCCGGCACATCGGGGTTCTTTTTTTGTGGCATGATGCTGGACCCGGTACAAAACCGGTCAGGCAGTTCAATGAAATTGAACTGTGAGGAAGACCAAAGCACCAGCTCCTCGGCGAAACGAGACAGGTGCGTCATTATCAATGCCCCACAGGCACAGAACTCGATGACGAAGTCCCGGTCGCTGACGGCGTCCAGGGAATTTTCCATAATGGCGTCAAATCCCAACAGCTCGGCCGTGTAAGCCTGGTCAATGGGGTAGCTGGTGCCGGCTAGCGCCGCTGCCCCCAAAGGCATGACGTTAATCCGTACCCGGCAGTCCCTGAGCCGGGACCGGTCGCGGGCCAGCATTTCCTGCCAGGCCAGCATGTGGTGCCCAAAAGTGATGGGTTGGGCCACCTGCAGATGGGTAAAGCCCGGCATGATCACGTCGGCATGTTGATCCGCCAAATCCACCAACGACTCCTGCAGACGGCAAACTTCCCCGTCTACTGCATCCAACCTGTCCCGCAGATACAGGCGCAGGTCGGTGGTTACCTGGTCGTTGCGGGAGCGGCCGGTATGTAGTTTTTTGCCCACTTCGCCGATACGCTCAATGAGGCGGCTCTCGATGTTCATATGCACATCTTCCAGGGTAATGTCCCAATTAAAACCACCTTGCTGGATTTCCTCCGCGATGGCCTCAAGGCCTTCAGTGATGGCCCGGAGTTCAGCGTCTGTCAGTACACCGATCCGGGCCAGCATCCGCGCGTGGGCGATTGAGCCGTGAATATCGTAGGGGTATAAGCGCTGGTCAAAGGCTACGGACGCTGTAAACGATTCTACTAATGCATCCGTAGATTCCTGAAATCGCCCGTCCCATGGTTTGGGCGGTGGTTTTTTACGTTTTGTGGACATGGTCATGAAAACTGTACAAGAAAGGTAGTATAACGAATGCTACGGGTGTTTTCCGGGCCGGGACTTGCAAGATGCCCGCTGAATTTAGAGACTGTCGCGATGGAACATGAAAAGTTGACCAGGGCGGTAACGGGTTCCCACACTGACACGCTCTTCCTGCCTAGTTTCTGCGAGCTGCGCATGGTATTTGCGGTGGTGGTGATTGCACAGCTACTGGCCTTTGTGTTGGTACTGGCACCGATGTCACCGGTATACAGCCGCTGGAGTAACCTTAGTCTGGTTTCCCTGTTTATCCAATGGGTGGCCCTGGGCAGTGCCGCGGTGTTATGCATGGCGCGGCCCTGGTTACGGAACGTTCCCAATCACGTGGCCGGGGTGCTGAGCTACCTGCTGTTGCTGATAGTAACGGTGATCGTCAGCGAAGCGGCATACTGGACCGTGCAGTACGCCCCCTTGATCACCGTATTGCAACCCGACGACCATCTCGGGTTTTTGTCGCGCAACCTAGGCATCAGCGCCGTAATCAGCGCGGTGGCACTGCGCTACCTCTATGTTCAGCACCAGTGGAAGCGGCAGGTTGAGGCTGAAGCATTGGCAAGAGTGGATGCGCTGCAGGCCCGCATCAGGCCTCATTTTCTATTTAACAGCCTGAACACCATCGCTTCATTGACACGCAGTCAGCCGGCACAAGCGGAAGAAGCGGTAGAAGATCTAGCCGATCTATTTCGCGCCACTTTGGGAGGACACCGGGACCGCGTACCCCTGGAAGAGGAAATTGACGTGGCAAAACGTTACGTGCATATGGAATCTCTACGTCTTGGGGAGCGTCTCCAGCTACACTGGGACTTGCAGGATTTGCCACTGCAACAGCTAATTCCACCGCTGCTTCTGCAGCCCTTACTGGAAAACGCCATATACCACGGTATAGAACAATTGCCGGAAGGGGGTACGGTAAGCCTGAGGGGCTACCGCAAAAATAAATACGTCATTCTGGAAGTGACGAACCCACTGCCACCGCCCAATGCCAAAAGCCATCACGATGGTAACCGCATGGCCATGGAAAATATCCGCCAACGATTGGAGTTGGCGTTTGGTCCCACGGCACGCATGGAGGTTGAAGAGCGGGACGGGTACTACCGGGTTCGGCTAAGGTTTCCGGAGGAGGCTATAACGTGAAAATTCTGGTGGTGGATGACGAAGCGCCTGCACGGCAGCGCTTGTGCCGGCTGCTAGCAGAACTCGATGATTGTCATGTATGTGGCGAAGCGGCCAATGGCAGGGAGGCCCTGATGCAGTACGACTCGAAAGCACCGGACACGGTGCTGATGGATATCCGCATGCCCGAAATGGATGGACTGGAGGCAGCCCGCCATTTTGCGAACCTGGAGCAACCTCCCGCGGTTATTTTTACTACCGCTTATGGCGACCACGCCCTGGAAGCGTTTGAAGCCCATGCAGTGGACTACCTGTTAAAACCAATTCGCAAGGAGCGCCTGGCGGATGCCTTGGGTAGCGCGCGCCGACTTACCGGGGCTCAGGTTAGCGCTTTGGCGGGGCGTGGGAACGACGCGCAACGTACTCATATTTGCGCCCAAATAAGAGGCGACTTGCAGCTCATACCCGTCACTGAAATTCGATGTTTTCGTGCCGGCGACAAGTACGTTGCGGTCCAGTTCGGTGATGGAGAAATACTAATTGAAGAACCGTTAAAGTCTTTGGAGGAGGAATTTGGAGAGCGATTTATCCGCATTCATAGAAACGCGCTAGTTGCGTTGCCCTATCTGGAGAAGATTGAAAAGGACGAGGACGGTAAAAGTTATGTACGCCTACAGGGCGTTTC
>JAZFSS010000104.1:0-6181 GCA_036446275.1 Gammaproteobacteria bacterium
CCCAGTAGCCGCCAGGGCGGCGCCCCTAAATAAATTGCCGCCACCGATCACTAAGCCGACTTGCACTCCCCGCCCGGCAATTTCGCAAATCTCCTCGGCGAGGCGGTGCAGTACAGCCGGATCAATACCGGAACCTTGTTCGCCCGACAACGCCTCTCCGCTGAGTTTTAAGAGAATGCGCCTGTATGCGCGTGTTGAACCGGTCATATTAGTTTGATATCAGTTAGTTATACTACGCAATGAAAGCTGTTTCTATAATAATGGGGTCGGAACTGTAACTATTGTCGGACTTTTCGCTTTCGATAGCCACGCACAAATAAGGGGCCATTAGGCCCCTGTGTCACCCACAAATCCGAAACCGGGCGGGAAAAACCGATAATATTGATCACCGCACCAAAGACTCCGATTCCCGGTTACCCATCGCCACAGACTCTCTACCATGCCTCCAGCAGGAACTACGTCTTGCTGTCTCGCACCTGCGCCATTACCTCATCGGCGAAGTTTTCTGATTTCTTCTCGACCCCCTCACCCAGTTCCAGACGCTCAAAGCGTACCACTTTGGCGCCACCGTCGGTGAGCAACTTTGCCACCGTGGTATTGGGATCTTTTACAAAGGACTGGCCCAGCAAGGTGATCTCTCCCAAGTGCTTTTTCAAGCGCCCCTGCACCATTTTCTCGATAATATCGGCTGGTTTGCCACTAGCCTCTGCTTGGGCGCTAAAAATCTCCTTTTCCTTGTCGATCACATCCTGCGGTACATCCTGCCCGGAAACATATAAGGGCTTGCTGGCAGCCACGTGCATGGCGATGTCCTTGGCCAAGGTTTCATCGCCACCCTCTAACTCGACTATTACGCCAATGCGGGTTCCGTGCAGATAGGAACCTACGATTCCGTTGCCCGACTGGAGTCTCACACATCTGCGTACATTGATATTTTCACCAATCCGCGCAATTAATTCCTTGCGAGCCAACTCCACGGTGGTGCCGCCGTTATCACTAAGAGGAAGCTCGGACAAGGCCTCCGGATTGCCAGGGTTTCTCGCCAGCACTTGCGCCGACACCTGACGTACGAATTCCTTGAATTCCTCCTTCCTTGCCACAAAATCTGTTTCGCAATTAACCTCAACTACCGCGGCAGAACGCCCATCGGCACTGGACTCGATGTGTATCAAACCCTCGGCAGCCACACGGCCGGCCTTTTTATCTGCTTGCGCCAACCCCGCTTTACGTAAAAAATCTACGGCGGCCTCCATGTCACCATTCACTTCCTTTAAGGATTTCTTACACTCCATCATCCCGGAGCCGGTACGCTCCCGGAGTTCTTTTACCTGTGCAGCTGTAATTGCCATCTCATAGTCTCAAATCAGTGCTTATGCACCACACCAAATCAAATTCAGCGGGCCGGGAAACTCAGTCTCCCGCCGTTTCGCTGCCGGCCTGAACTTCAGATTTCGATTCTTTGGCCACCTCTGGGGGGGCTTCGGGCGCTTCCAATTTCGATTCTTTCGCCACCTCCGGGGGGGCTTCCGGAGCCGTCTCAGAAATCTTTTCTACTTTCGCCTTGCTCTTTATAGTGACCTTTTTGCCGCTACCCGCCTTTGTTTTACGCGTGGTTTTTTTCCGCTTTGCCGGCGCCGCGGTTTCGCGTTTTGGCGCGCCATCCTCGTCTAGTTCAATAAACTCATCGCCGTCCTGGGGCACTGCGGGTACGGATTCACGTCCTTCCAGAATAGTATCGGCGGCACCCTGCACATAAAGCTGAACAGCGCGCATGGCATCGTCATTGCCGGGGATTATGTAGTCAATTCCTTCAATAGAATTATTGGTGTCTACGATCCCGACTACGGGGATGCCTAGTTTTACCGCCTCTTTGACCGCAATCTTTTCGTAACCCACGTCGATCACGAACATGGCATCCGGCAGACCGTCCATGTTTTTAATCCCGCCGAGGCTGCGCTCCAGCTTACTCTGTTCACGACTCAACATGAGCGCTTCTTTCTTGCTGATCTTTTCCAGCCCGCCATCTTCCACCATGGCCTCCAGCTCCTTAAGACGCTTAACGGACTGACGCACAGTCTTGAAATTAGTCAGCATACCCCCCAACCAGCGATGGTTGACGTAGGGCATGCCGCAACGACTCGCCTCTTGACCAATCGCCTCCTGGGCCACGCGCTTAGTGCCGACGAACAGGATTGCTCCTTTGCGAGCCGCCAGGCTGCCAAGGAAGTTCATTGCATCGTTGAAAAGAGGAAGGGTTTTTTCCAGATTAACGATGTGAATTTTGCTTCTTTGTCCAAAAATGAACGGTGCCATTTTCGGATTCCAGTAGCGGGTCTGGTGACCGAAGTGCACGCCAGCCTCCAGCATCTGGCGCATGGTAACATTAGCCATCGTACTCTCCTTACTTCTCGGGTTGAGCCTCCATACGCCCCATACGACAACCCCATCATTACACCGGTTTATCTCCCAAACAGAAGATCAACCGGTGTAATGATGGGGCACCCAGCCGCATGTGCCGACGTATGTGTGTAGTGCCAATCCCTCTCTTCTGACAGGTTTGGCTTAACAAACGGGACTTTGTACCATAAACTCCTCCCTTTTTCCAGATTATCGGGTAATGAAGCCGTCAACAGCACATATAGCCAGCCAACCATGTCCGTGACCATCAAGACACCGGAGGAGATCAAGAAGATGCGCGTTGCGGGCACCCTGGCCAGCGATGTTCTACGCATGATCGCCCCCTACGTGAAGCGGGGCACCACCACCGGGGAACTGGACCGGATCTGCCACGAATATATCGTGGAGACGCAACAGGCCATACCCGCCCCCCTCAATTACCGCGGTTTTCCAAAATCCATCTGCACCAGCTTGAATCATCAGGTGTGCCATGGCATACCCGGCGACCGCAGCTTAAAAAACGGTGACATCATGAATATCGATGTCACGGTTATTAAGGACGGTTATCACGGCGATACCAGCAAAATGTTTATGGTCGGCGAGACATCGGTGATCGCCAAACGCATCACCCGCATTAGTTATGAGTGCATGAAAATAGGCATTGAAATGGTCAAACCGGGCATTCGGCTCGGGGATATCGGCGCCGCCATCCAACGGCACGCCGAATCTAATAATTGCTCTATCGTGCGCGAGTACTGCGGCCATGGCATCGGCCTGGAATTTCACGAGGAACCGCAAGTCTTGCACTACGGCATACCAAGCACAGGCATGGTCCTGGAACCCGGCATGACCTTCACCATAGAACCAATGGTCAACGCAGGAAAGCGGCATACAAAGTTGTTGCCGGATGACTGGACAGTAGTCACCAAGGATCACAGCCTCTCGGCTCAGTGGGAGCACACCGTGCTGGTTACCGATACCGGTTACGAAGTACTAACCCTGGGACTGGGGAACGACCTATAACCATTACCGCCGTGAGCAACCCACCCATCATGCCGGAATTCGCCGGCCTTTGTGACATTCCCGCGCTGGACGCCGGCCTCGCTACAGGAGCAGACCCGCTACCGGTTCTGCAAGCGGCGCTTAAAACCGGCAATACCAAGCTTCGCGACTGGTTTGAAAGGGGCGAGGACGCCGAGCAGATCGTGTTCGGGCGCACGTGGCTGGTGGATCAGTTATTGGATCGCGCCTGGCAGCGAGTCATGGGCGAGTCGTTGGCGGCTTGCTCAATGGTGGCGGCCGGCGGCTACGGTCGCGGTGAATTGCATCCCTACTCCGACATTGATCTTCTGATTCTGCTGCCCGAAACGGGACAAGACTACCCCCAGGGGCACATTGAAGCATTGCTGACCATGCTGTGGGATATGGGATTGGAAGTGGCTCACAGCGTACGCACGGTACAACAGTGTATTGACGAAGCGAACAAGGACCTGACGGTTATCACCAATCTCATGGAGAGCCGGTGGATTGCCGGCAGCCGGGAACTGTTCGATGAGATGCGCCTGCGCATCGGACCCAATGCAATTTGGCCCAGCGATGCCTTTTTCTCAGCAAAACTGAATGAACAGATTGCGCGTCATCACAAGTTTCACGACACCGCCTACAAGCTGGAACCCAATATAAAGGAAAGCCCCGGCGGCATGCGGGACATTCACACCGTGGGCTGGGTCACCACACGCCATTTCGGCACCGATTCCCTGGAAGAACTGGTTGACAGGGGATTTCTCACCGATCCCGAGTATAGAACCCTCATCAACGGGCGCTCTTTTCTGTGGAACATACGAAACACGCTGCATTTCCTTACCGGCCGCCGCGAAGACCGGCTGTTGTTTGACTATCAACTCACCATCGCCCGGCAATTCGGGTATACGGAGCAACAGCCGAACAAGGCGGTGGAATACCTGATGAAGGACTACTACCGGATGGTCATGGTACTTAACCGCCTCAACGAGATGCTGCTGCAACTATTCCAGGAGGCCATCCTTTATGCCGAGCACCCCACTACCGTGGTACCTATCAATGCCCGCTTTCAGGCTAGTAACGACTTTCTGGAAGTTGCTGATGAGTCCGTATTCAAGCGCTCTCCCGTTGCCCTGTTGGAACTGTTCCTGGTGCTCGAACAACACCAGGAACTAAAAGGCGTGCGCGCCGAAACCATACGCCTGGTGCGCAATCATTTGCACCTGATCGACGATGAATTCCGGCAAGACCTAAACAGCCGCAAACTGTTTACGGAAATACTGTGCCAGAAACAGGGGGTAACAGACGCGCTACGGAAAATGAACCAATACGGAGTATTGGCGGCATATTTGCCGGTATTCGGGAAAATCGTGGGGCAAATGCAACACGACCTCATTCACTTGTACACCGTTGACGAACACACCTTGTTTCTGGTGCGCAATGTAAGACGCTTTACGGTTGCCGAGTTTGCCAATGAATTTCCACTGTGCAGCAAGCTGATTAAATCGGTACCGAAACCCGAAGTGCTTTATATCGCCGGGTTATTTCATGATATCGCCAAGGGCCGTGGCGGCAACCATTCGGAATTGGGAGCGGTGGATGCGCAAGAATTCTGCCTGCAACATGGACTCAGCGAGTACGACACGCACCTGGTGACGTGGCTGGTGCGCAATCATCTAGTGATGTCCACCACGGCCCAGCGCCGGGATGTGGAAGACCCCGATGTGGCGGAGGATTTTGCCAGGACAGTGGGCAGCATGGAGCGTCTGAATGCATTGTACCTGTTAACCGTCGCAGATATTCGAGCCACCAATCCGGAATTATGGAACTCGTGGAAGGATGCTCTGCTGATGACTCTTTATAACGAAACAAAACGCGCGCTACACCGCGATCGGGATACCCCCCTTGATAAGGAACAGCGTATCAACGACAAAAAGGAGTCTGCTCAAAAGGAACTATTGGCCAAGGGACTGGACGAAAAGACAATCGAAGCGTTGTGGGATAACTTCAGTGATGAATACTTCCTGCGCTGCATGCCCGACGAGGTGGTCTGGCATACGCAGGCCATTACTTGCCATCCCCAGCTTGCGGAAACCCTGGTGGATATTCGCCAGGATCCAGGCCGCGGCAGTACATCACTGCTGGTCTATAGCCGCGCCCAACAAGAGAGCCCCTTTGCCACCACCACAGCGGTACTGGACCAAATGGGATTGACCATCTTGGACGCCCGGGTCATCAGCTTTAACAACGGTTACGCCTTGTACACCTATCTGATGCTGGATGAAACTGGCGAGCCGATTCAAAACCAATACCGTGTAGAAGAAATACGCGGTGCCCTGGAACGGGCGCTGCAAGACCCAAGCGCCGTACGAATCACCCGGCGGGCGCCGCGGCGATTCAAACACTTCCCCATTTCGACCCAGATCATTTTTAGCGAAGACCGGCCGAACCAGCGAACCGTTGTGGAACTGATCGCCGCGGACAGACCGGGGCTTCTATCTGAAGTGGCCCGCGCCTTATCGGACTGTAATATAACGCTCCACAACGCCAAGATCGGCACCTTCGGGTCCAGGGTGGAGGATGTGTTTTACGTAACGGACAAGGACAATCAACCGTTACGGGACCCCAAGCAAATGGATTGTCTGCGGGACACGTTGATGCGGAATCTTGATGGAGAGGAACAGAAAACTTAATCCCCGAATTCCAAGGCATTGCCGTCGGGATCCCGGCAAAATAGCGCCTGACGTCCCGAGCGGCTTCGGGT
>JAZFSS010000105.1:0-4591 GCA_036446275.1 Gammaproteobacteria bacterium
GGCGCTTCGCTCGGCCTGAATATGGCTGGTGCGCTGCCCGATGTTTTTGACGCGGACACGCTGAAGCAAGAACTCGTCTTGGTTTTCCAGTCGCTCGGTACACATCCCGCCGACCTCTGGCAAAGCGAGGAGAAATGTTGATTACCAATTCGCGGCGAGTTCGTGTGACCGGGCATCGCCATGGGTTTGTCGAGGATCTCACGCGCGAAGTACAGACCGAAATACCAAAAGGAGGTAGGCCATGAATGAACAACTGCGGCATTCCATACAACTGCGACAGATCCGCTTATACATGCTGGGTCTTTTTATCGGGGTGGTTGCCACGATAACCGTCGATATGAGAAGCGCCGAAGCAGTACCCGCATTCGCACGGAAATACGATGCTACCTGCAACCAGTGCCATACACGCCAGCCAAGACTCAACGTGTATGGTCAGCAATTCATGGAAAACGGCTACCAACTCCCGGGAACACAAGATGGTGGAACCACGGAGAAACACCTGCTTGGCACGCCGCTTGACGGTATCAGACTGGGTGATATTAATAATTTCATGGCCGTGCGTCTGCGTGGCGAGGTTTTGAAGGCTGATTTTAGGGAGGAGACTGAAGCCACGAACGATGTGGATATTGTCTTTCCCAGCGTGATCAATCTTTTCTTCGCCGGTACGGCGACGAAGAACATCAGCTTTTTCCTCGAAGGGGAATATGCGCCGGGTGAACACGAAGGTGCAGCATTTGAATTTGAAAGGGCAATGCTGATCTTCTCTAACCTCGCGGGTGACAGTCTGGGCTATCAGAGCCTGAACTTCAAAATCGGCAGTTTTGACCCATCATCGATGTATTCGTTCCCAACGCATCGTCAGCAACTCAACCCCATATCCCCAGATGCCCATACAGACGATTTCCCACCGGAGATCAACCGTATCCCGATCCTGCCACTGGCTTTCTCAAGCAAGATGTTCGGTTTGACGAATGGGCCGGAATCCGAAGGTGGAGAGGACTTTTCGATCCTCCCCTTCGAGCCATATCTGTTCAACTCCCCCGCAGAGACCGGAGTCACAATATACGGCAGGCCCTTTGGACAACGTTTCCTCTACCAAATTGGCGCGACCCAGCAGGAAACCGCCGAGGATGAGCCCGACACGCGCTGGGATAGCTATGTCATGCTGCGCTATGACGTGTTGCAGGGGGATTACTCGGCGCTCCAGGTCTCAGGGTTTTACTACGCGGCGCCAAATGCCGCCCGGGCGACGTTGAACCCTGCGGGTGAGCCGATATTCTCAACCAATACACTGGATTGGAATCGTTGGGGAGTGGGTGTTCGATGGCAATATAAATACTTCGATGTGTATGGCACAGTCATCTGGGATGAAATAGACGAACCGAGCTTTGACGGGATGGCATCCATGTCGGAATGGGACACTAAAGCCATGGGTGTGAGTCTGGAAGCAGACTGGTTGGTCAGCAGTAAATGGTTCGTCGGAGTGCGTTACGATTTCATGGACCCAGGTGGGTTGAAAAAATTGCCCCCAGCCTTGCAGAAAGAGGATCCAATCATCAATCAAAAGGCGTCCTTCATAGGGTTGATCGGCAAATACTACCCCACCCCGAATATCGGCCTCTACGCGCGTGTCCATGTAAACCTTAAGGGCTCCGTGAAATTGCCGGAGGCATTGAGTGGAGGGGGTCATGGTGATGAAGAACATCACGGTGGTGTTCAACACCCGGCACGCAACCTGAAGTCGATGTTTACAATCGGAGTCGACATGGCGTTTTGAGGAAAGGAGGAAGCAAGCATGAAAACCATCAAACACATCGTGCAGGGTCTGGCAATTACCGTTATATGTATTGGTCTTTATAGTCCGCAGGCGCTTGCCCAAGACCTTAAGATCAAGCCGATGTCCATCAAGATTGCGCAGTACAATGAACGCCCCCCAGTGAACGCACAAACCATCGCTGACGGACGCCGTATCTACCAACGTGCCTGTGTCCAGTGCCACGGAAACAATGGTACCGGCAAGGGTCCAGTGGCTTTCTTTCTTAGTCGTGATACCGGGCCCCATCCGCGGGACTTTACTTTCGAGCCGTACAAATTTCGTTCTACCGAGAGCGGCGAATTACCACTTGACGAAGACCTGTTCCGTACCATAACCCGGGGCATCGTGGGGTTTATGCCCGGCTTCGTGGGTTTGGATGTACCGGACCGTTGGAAACTGGTGTATTACATTAAAAGCCTCGCCCCGGAAGATTTCGAGGATGCACAGCCTGAGCCCATCAAATGGGTGGGTACACCCGTTCTCCCCACAGCCATGAGCGTGCGTCGCGGATACGATCTCTATCAAAGCGCTGGTTGTTGGGAGTGCCATGGCGGTGGTGGCAAAGGCGATGGAGAAAAGGCGCCGGAGCTGAAGGACGACAGGAATTTACCGTTGCCTCCAGCCGATCTCACCATGCCTGGCTCATTCAAGGCCGGTAGTCGGCCAGAGGATCTGTACCGCACCATACTCTCGGGTCTTGACGGTGGCGCCATGCCCTCCCATGACCGTTTTAAAGATCATGAGGAAGACATTTGGGATCTGGTCAACTACATACGCTCTCTTGCGGTTTCAGACTAGTGTGACAGTACACTAGTGCCGGAACGCCTGACTTGCAGGATCATTCAGGGGCTTATTTCACATGGAAAACGAGGGTAAGACCCGTGTCGGCGATACCGATCAATCGAGTTGGGGAGCAAAGCTGTTCATCGGCACGCTGCTTGGACTGGCGGTGTTCTTTTGGTGGTTGCTTATCTACTCCGGCGGTGTAGACGTGCATCACGGGTAATTGCCCCCGACGGAACGCAGAAAAGCACAAGCCAGGCAATCCTAAGGTAGAAATCATGACAAGCGATCCAACCCATCGGGGAAAGTTTCACAAGGTGCGCATTTGGTTGTTTGCACTGCTCGTGACGATGATCGCGTTTTACGGTTTGGATCATTTCGTAATGAGCATGCAAGGATTACCCCTCAATTGGGATCTCACGCCGTTGGACTGATGACTCTGGCATGAAAAATCACCAGCGGAAAAAAATGAATCTCGAATCAGGGCATGGCAAAGTGGACGGGCGCACAGACCTGAAGTGGAGAAGCAGACAGACGCGTTTTTTGGTGCCGTTGACGCTGCTGTTGGTGCTCGCCATGGGTGGGATATGGCAGGGAGTGGTTTTCGCATCTGAGTACAGCCCGGTTAAAACTGGTGCTGCCAACACTTTGTACGAGAGTGCGATTCCCGCCGCTACAGCAGCCCTTGCACAAGAGCGCGGCTCCACACCCGATTCTTCCGACGAAACGAAATCAGCGCGTGATACACAACCCATGGCACGGTTGCTTATAGCACCCGATCTGCAGCGTGCCGACTATCCAAGCATTGGTGTCAACAGCCGTTCCGTTGTCTGGATCGTCGCCCAGATGCACCTCTTTTTTGGCGCACTGGTGTTGGCAGTACCGCTATTTGTTCTGGTCATCGAGTTCATCGGTTTTAAGACGAATGATGCTCGTTACGATGCCATGGCTCATGAGTTCATGAAGATCAGTCTCGTCGCGTACGCCATTACCGCGTTGTTCGGCGGCACACTGGTATTAGCCCTGCTCACGCTCTACCCCGACTTTATGAAATACCTTATGAGTGTTTTCGGCAGTCAGATGCTGGTATATGCGCTGCTGTTTTTTCTTGAGAGCATGTTGCTGTACATCTACTACTACGGTTGGGATGCGCTGCGTTACGGTAATCTCAAATGGGTCCACCTGACATTGGGACTGTCGTTGAACGCGGTGGGCGTCACCCTGTTGGTGATGGTCAATTCCTGGACCACTTTCATGATGGCGCCTTCCGGAGTCAACGAAGTGGGTGCGGTGGTAGGCGGTATCTGGGAAGTCATGAAAGGCCCTCTGTGGAACCCATTAAACCTGCATCGTTTTATCGCAAATATCGCCTTTGGAGGTGCAGTAGTTGGTGCATACGCAGCCTATAGGTTCCTTAACGCCAAGAACGCAGAAGAGAAAGCGCACTACGATTGGATGGGTTACACATCGAATTTCATTGCAATTCTGGCGTTTCTGCCACTGCCCTTCGCCGGTTATTGGCTGACGGCTGAGATTTACGCGTACTCGCAGCAGATGGGCATCCTGGCGATGGGCGGCATTCTGGCTTGGCTGTTTGTCATACAAGCAGTTCTGATCTGTACGATTCTGGTAGCCGGCAACTTCTATCTGTGGTCAGGCATGTCACGTACCGAAGGATCGAAACGCTATGAATGGCTTGTGAAGTACATCGCTGCGGTGCTGATTGTGGGTTTTCTGGTCTGGGTAACTCCCCACAACCTGATTCTCACCCGCAGCGAGATCGCTGAGCTTGGCGGTACGCTGCATCCGGTGATCGGACCCCTGGGAATCATGCCGGCGAAGAATATTGCTGTTTTCCTCATGCTGATTTTCACTTTCCTGTCATTCCAGATTTACCGGCGTTCCGACAAGATCATTACCGTAAGCTGGGAACCTGTGGGCAACGCTCTGATGGTCTCCATCTATGTGGTCGCCATCGTCAATGTCATTTTC
>JAZFSS010000106.1:0-5810 GCA_036446275.1 Gammaproteobacteria bacterium
GGAACAAGGACGCGTGCCATTTACTTCGTCTCTCCTGCTTTAATTCGATTAACTGCTGCACGGAAACCAGCTCTAAGCCATAAGCCTGCAAATTACCTAATTCGCTTTCAAGAACATCCAAGGTCTCAGGATATGGATGACCAATACCCAAGGCAGTACCGTTTTGATACGCCTTTTCGACTAGTTTAACGAACTGGTGCAAGATAGCGGTCCTGTCCCGATCGACATCCAGAAATACGTCCCGTTTCAAGTTAGGCACACCATTTTCGATGGCGATCCGTCTAGCCACCGAGCGGTCTGTAGTCCGGCTGTCAACAAAAAAAAGTGGCGCCTGGCTCTGTATTGCTGTCATTAACCAATACATATGCCCCGGATGCCTTGTCAGCAAGCTACCCATATGGTTGTTGATACCGCTGACATAGGGCACTGCCGCTAAATCCTGTAACAAAGTTTTGGTAAATACGGATTCCGTCATATCTAAGGTCAGTGCCCCGGGATCCAATGCGTGGTGATCCATAGACTGCATGGGGAGATGCAGCATGACCTCTTTATTGTTACTGTGAGCAGAGCGCGCCAGGAGTCGAGTGTAAGCACCATGGGGAAGGAAGGCACAAGCAATCGGTCCCGGTAGATTTACAACCCGTTCCCCGCGCTGTGCATCATTGCCCAAGTCATCGATAATTAGCGCAATTGCCGGCTTCGGCTGAAAAACAGTGAACTGTATTGGTTCAGAAGCTAACAGGCTCCCAGAAAACAATATTATCCAAAATAACAAAATTCTATCCATAGCCGATAACCGCGCTAACCATTGCCGGCCCTTGCAATGGCTGCACGACATTATTTCAGACGTTCCTGCAAAATATAAATTCCCTTCAGTAGATTGAGTGCTTCATATAACTGATAATCGCTCTGTGCTAACGGCTCACTTTCCGCCTTCTTCTCCTTTTCGTCTTTGCTATCAGCATCCTTGTCTGCTTTTCCATTGGTTAGGTGGCCGGAAAGATCTGCTTCGGTTACCGCGCTAAAAGTCGTTTCCACTGCTGATACCTGTACATTATCAAGCAAGATGTCTGGCATAATTCCCTCAGCCTGAATAGACCGACCGGATGGCGTGAAATAACGGGCTGTGGTCAACTTAACCGCGGTACCGTTACTCATAGGCAATATCGTCTGTACAGAACCCTTGCCAAAGGTCTTCGTTCCTACAATGATGGCGCGTTTTTGATCCTGAAGAGCGCCCGCTACGATCTCTGAAGCAGACGCGGAACCTTTATTAACTAATACGACTAAAAGCGCACCATCCAGAATATCGCCTGGTGTTGCACTAAAACGCAGTCGGGAATCTTCCACCCGGCCTTCAGTAAACACGATTAACCCGTGCTTTATAAAGGCATCAGATACCGCCACAGCCGCATTTAACACCCCGCCGGGATTGTTGCGCAGATCAAGCACCATGCCTTTTAATTGACCGTCGGCCTCTTTTATTAACTTTTCAATCTCTTCGATCAAATTTTCAGCGGTCTTCGCCTGAAATTGTGCAATTCGTACGTAACCGTACGCGCCTTCCAGGATGCGGCTCTTTACGCTTTTGACCTTGATGATAGCCCGGGTAATGCTGATCTTAACCGGAGTCGCTGCGCCTTCCCGCACGATAGTCAACACGATAACGGTCCCGGGTTTGCCCCGCATGATCTTAACTGCCTCACTTAGCGTTAGTCCTTTTACAGGTGTTTCATCCAGCCGGATTATTAAGTCACCGGCCTTCACCCCTGCATGATAGGCGGGCGTGTCATCGATCGGCGCTATCACCTTGACGAAGCCGTCCTCCATACCAACTTCTATACCCAAACCGCCGAACTGGCCACTAGTGCCAACGCGCAACTCGTTAAATTGTTCCTCATCCAAAAAGGTAGAGTGGGGATCCAAACCAGACAGCATCCCTCGCACCGCATTTTCCAGCAGATCACGGTCTTCCACCGGCTCCACATAATCGTTCTTGATGCGCGCAAACACATCGGTAAACAGGCGTAGTTCGCTTAATGGAAGCGTAGTCTTTTGAGCTTCCCGATCAGCAAATACACCATGCCCTATACTCAACAACACGCCTAGCACTAAGCCCAGCGTTATCAGTAATACATTCTGTCTTTTTAACGTCATTGGTATCAATCCGGATAAGGTGAAAATCCAAGCCTGGCCCCATCATACCCTACAACCAAGGGCTGGAACCATTCCCATTTTATTGATCAGGCTCCTATTTTTGACAAAAAACTTGCGAAAACGGCGGGCCTGAGAGCCCTTGTCTTAGCCGGAAACCTGCAACTTACGGGGGGAACCCTGGAACCAAGCGGCCGGATCAACCGGCCGGCCCTTATGTCGCAATTCAAAATAAAGTCCCGGCTCCTTTTGCCCGCCGCTGACTCCAACATTAGATATCAGCTCCCCCCCTGATACCCAATCACCCACCTCCTTGTGTAACAACTGATTGTAGCCGTATAAACTCATATAGCCGTCGCCATGCTCCAGTATAATCAATAAGCCAAATCCCCTGAGCCAGTCTGCGAACACTACCCTGCCCTGGGATACTGCGTATATATCGCTACCCTCCGGCGCGCTGATTAGCACACCACGCCATTTCAAGTCACCTACGTTACGGTTTTGTCCGTAGCGGGTCACCAATTTACCGTTCACCGGCCACCGCAAACGGCCTTTACGTTTTGCAAAGGGTGTCTGATCCTCTAACTCGGATTCAGATGCAGCAAGCGCCTCGCTAATATTGTCAATCAATCTTTGCAGGCGCTGTTCGTCTTTTTTCAACTGCTCCAGCTCGCGATCCTTGCGGCGTATTTCCTTCTTTAGTTGCACAAGCGCCTCTGACCGTGCAATGCGGGTCTTGCCAAGATTTTCCGCTTCGCGCAAACGTTGTGCCCTCAACTCTTCCAACACTTTGGTCTGCTGGTTGATTTCCCGCCCCAGCTTTTCCAGCATTTTTAGCTGATCAGCAGCATTTCTTATGCCCGTGGCCCTCGCCTCACTGAGGAAGCGAAAATAAGTGATCACTCGCGAGACAGTGGCGGGGTCTTCTTGGCTCAATAACAACTTGAGCTCGCCTTGGCGACCCATAGCATAGGCCGAACGTATATGAACCTTCAGAGTACTTTGCAGCTGGTCCATTTGCCGGAGTTCTCTATTATGCTTGGCGCGCAATTCCTCCAGATGGCGGTTCTTAGATTTCAGCTTACGGTCAAAGCCGGCCAGTTGCCGCGTCAATTCCCCTATTTCTTTTTCTGTTTTTCTCAGCCGGCTACTCGCGGCACCGGCCCGCGCTTTGTCTTTGCGTACGCTTTCTTGCAGGGCCTGCAGGCGTTTGCGGACCTTGTCTAATTTAATCTCATGTTCCTGGAAGTCCGTCATGGACGCCACCACCGAAAACTGGGGCGCAATGGTGGCAATCAGCAAACTTACCAGCAATATAATGACAGCTTTGCAGCGGGAGATAGCGGCCGATTTAGCCCGCATTACTCACCTATGATTTCGAATGGAAGCTTTTTTTGGCAAACCAAAAATAATCAGGCACCACGAGTCTGCAGTTGCGGTTCCAGGTCAGCATCCCTTTCATGTTTAAATTCAACCAGCGATGTCCCGTTCATTTCCGGCGGCTGCTCTAAACCCATTAGCTTGATCATGGTCGGTGCCACATCGGCCAATGAACCGGTTTCCGCCATCCGTGCGGGACGCCCTATGTAAACCAATGGAACAGGATTGCTGGTATGGGCCGTGTGGGCCTGGCCAGTACCCTCGCCGCGCATCTTTTCGGCGTTACCGTGATCCGCCGTGACCAATAGTTCACCTCCGCACTCCGGAAAAATTTTGTAAATCCTTGCGAGGCATTCATCCACTACCTCTATGGCGCGTACAGCGGCCTCAAAGTTTCCTGTGTGGCCGACCATATCAGGATTTGCATAATTGCAGATGATAACATCGTAATTATCACTTTCGATGGCCATAATCAACTGGTCCGTAATTTCCAGCGCGCTCATTTCCGGCTTTAGGTCATAGGTCGCCACCAAGGGTGAAGGTACCAGGATACGGTCTTCGCCAGCAAAGGGCTTTTCCACTCCACCGTTAAAAAAGAAGGTGACATGCGCATACTTTTCAGTTTCAGCTAATCGCAGCTGACGCAAACCCAGATGGGCAATATATTCGCCAAATACGTTATGTAAACGTTCGGGAGGATAGGCGACAGGGATATCAAACTCGGCGTTGTATTCCGTAAGACTGACATATGCACCTAACTTCGGTATTACGCCGGGAGTAAAACCATTAAATCCCGGTTCAATAAATGGGCGGGTAATCTGCCGGGCGCGGTCAGAGCGAAAATTCATAAATACCACTACGTCGCCATCATTAATATGGACGGGTTTTTCTCCCGGCGGCACAATGCGAGTGGCTTTAATAAATTCGTCACTTTCGCCACGATCATAGGCCATTTGTAAGCCGCTTTCGCCACTGAGCGCCTCGAATTCAGCTTTGCCTTGGGTAATTAAATCGTAAGCTGCTTGAATCCGAGGCCAGCGGTGATCCCGGTCCATAGCATAATAACGGCCGATGAGGGATGCGAAACGACCATTGCCCAGCTGCGTGAATTTTTCCTGCATGGCCTTAATTGATTCGTCGGCACTGCGCGGCGGCGTGTCCCGTCCATCCAAAAACGCGTGTAGATAACACTGCGACACGCCCCGCCGCGCCACCAGTTCCGCCATGGCGTGGATGTGTGTTTCATGGCTATGCACGCCGCCAGGCGATAACAGGCCCAAGATATGCACCGCCTTACCCGTGTCCTTGGCTAAGTCCGCCGCGTCGGTGAGCGTCCTGTTGTTGAAAAATGAAGCGGTCTTAATTGCGCGACTGACTCGTGTGAACTCCTGATAGACCACACGTCCGGCACCCAGATTCAGGTGGCCCACCTCGGAATTACCCATCTGATCCGCAGGCAACCCCACCGCCGCCCCGCAAGGGCGGACCAGCGTGTGGGGGTGGTTCGACCATAAATGGTCCCAAGCAGGCGTCCGGGCCGCGGCAATAGCATTGTAATGCGAATTTTCACTGTAGCCCCATCCATCCAGAATGATGAGGACCATGGGCTTTGGAGAGGCTGACATCGTGGTGATTTTTGTCCTGACTACACTTAGACAGAGTCTAACCAGAAACCCATAGAACCACCACGATTAGGGCGTGATCTGATTCCCGGTAGCCGGCTCACCTGTCTCTAAGTCCCTATATTTACGGGGAATACCCCATTCTAGATCGTCAATTATGGTTTATTATTGTATAATGTTTTATTAATAAAGGGCAGCCGGCTGGGAGGCATTAGAGTTGGTTGCCCAGGCTGGCAAACCTCTGGTTGCAGGCTGCTTGGAGCGGCGATACATGGTTACGGTCACCGATGTACTGATTACTCAGGACGAAGATATCGAACGGGCCGCGCGCTCGTTGAAAGCGATGTCCCATCCGGTCAGGCTTAAAATATTGTGTACCCTTGGGGATCAGGAAATTAGCGTGCAAGACATCGTTGAACATGTGGGAACCTCACAGAGTAATATTTCCCAGCACTTGGCTATTTTACGTGATAAAGGCATTCTGGCGTCGCGAAAAGATGCGAATCGAGTCTACTATCGCGTAGGTGACTCCCGTACGCTACGATTAATCGGGATGATGCGCGAAGTTTTTTGCGGCTCGGGGCATTGATTATCCCGGTAACTCCGGTTTGTCAGACACTGATCAAGATAATCCGGAAGAGAACGACTGGGTTT
>JAZFSS010000107.1:0-2436 GCA_036446275.1 Gammaproteobacteria bacterium
CTGCTCAAGAAACTGCGTGTTGGCCTCATGATTGCCATCGCTAGCACTGTTATGTTCCTTGTATTTACCGGTGAACCCCGGCGGCTACTGGCAAGCATCGCCATTGGTATCGCCGTGTGGGTTATGTTCAGTTCACTGCAAACTCTGGGTTCCCGCATGATGCATATGTCCGCTGGAAAGCGGAGTCTTGCAACAATACCGCGGGGGTTTTATGGCATGACTCTGGCACACATCGGCATTGGTGTTTTTATCATCGGCGTAACTCTGGTAAGCAGCTTCAACGTGGAGAAAGATCTTCGCATGGAGCTGGGCGATCAGGTCAATATAGGCGGGTATGTGTTCAGTTTTCACGGCGCCAAAGCACACACCGGTCCCAATTATCAGGCTCGTCGGGGCATCGTGGAGGTGTTTCGTGACCAGCGGCATGTGGTTACTCTGCGGCCGGAAAAACGCACCTATCGCGCACAATCCAACCCGATGACCGAGGCAGCCATTGATGCCGGGCTGTTCCGGGATCTGTATGTATCTCTGGGAGAACCCCTGGATAACGGCGCATGGAGTGTGCGGATTTATTACAAGCCCTTCATTCGATGGATCTGGATGGGGCCCTTGCTCATGGCGTTCGGGGGATTACTAGCAGCGACAGACCGTCGCTATCGCGTGGCTATTCGCGGGAAAGTCAGTACCGCAGCCGGTCAGGTGGCAATACCTGCAACCAGTTAAGTTTCATTGGGAAGCCGAAGCTTTAGGGTATTGCGGTACATTAATTAATCAGAGATTCCTTAGAAATACACTGCATCATGGCGCGTTTTCTGATTCCACTGGCGATCTTTGCCTCCCTTGTCGTCCTGCTATGGGCAGGACTGGGACTGAACCCCCGGGAAGTCCCGTCACCATTGATTGGCAAGCCCGCACCACAATTTGCGCTACCAACTCTTCATGCTGAGGAAAAGACGTTATCCAAGCAGGATTTATTGGGTACGGTCTATTTATTGAATGTGTGGGCCTCATGGTGCGTTGCGTGTCGGCAAGAACATCCTCTGTATCTGGAGCTGGCGCGTAGCAATCAGATTCCAATTTATGGTCTTAACTATAAGGATACCCGTCACGACGCCCTGCGCTGGCTAACCCTGTTGGGAAATCCGTATCAGGACAGCATCTTCGATCAACGCGGGCATGTTGGTTTTGATTTAGGAGTGTACGGCGTACCGGAAACCTTCCTGGTGGACCGTATTGGCATCATCCGCTATAAACACATCGGTCCGATCACAGAGGAAGTGCTGCGTCAGGAAATCCTGCCCTTGGCTAAACAATTACAGGCTGCGCCGCTATCTTGAAGACGATTACCGCACTGTTTACGGCTATTCTATTGGCGTGCTCCTTGTCCGTGATGAGCCAGGGAACACCGGACTCACCTGAATTACAGCTGGAGCAACGTTTCAAAGCGTTGATTGCGGAATTACGCTGCCTGGTTTGTCAGAATCAGTCCCTGGCCGACTCCAACGCGGATCTTGCCATAGATATGCGGCGAGAGGTTCATAAAATGATGGAGCAAGGGTCCACTGACGAAGAAATCGTTCAGTTCCTGGTGGATCGATATGGGGACTTCGTACGCTACCGGCCGCCAGTAAAGTCCACCACCGTGCTGCTATGGTTTGGGCCGTTCCTATTACTGGCCATCGGCCTAGTGGTTGTACTTGCTGCGGTACGCCACCACAAAACCGTGCAGCCTCAATCCATGGACGAGTCTCAACAACAGCGAGTACGCGAGCTATTGGATAACCACGACCCGGACCAGAACAAATGAGCATTTTTTGGATACTGATGGGAATAATGCTGGCCACTGCCATCCTGCTGGTTGTCAGACCGCTACTACGTCAGACGGCGATATCCGGCCCGGACGCCAAGGACTTAAACGTACTGCTGTACCGCCAACGTGTACAGGAACTGGAGACGGACCGCGACAACGGAACCTTGAGCGATGATCAATTCCAAAATGCGCACCGGGAACTGGAACAACAATTACTTTTGGATGCCAGCGCTGGAAATGCAAATGCCGGCCAGCCCGTGAATCCGAAAACCAGTCGGTGGGCAGCGCTCCTTCTGGCGTTATTGCTACCGGCCATTTCTGTAGCTTTATATTCACAGCTAGGACAATGGAAGTCCTTACAGTTAGCTCACGGGCCCGCGGCAACATCGGCAGACCCATCCAGTGCCCAGACCTCTGAATTACCGGCCATGGAAGATTTGATTACGCGGTTGCGGGATCGACTCGAGCAACAACCGGAGGACCCGACGGGCTGGGTAATGCTGGGGCGAAGCTATACTCATCTAGGTCGCTATCAAGATGCCAGCCTGGCTTTTGCCGAAGCAATGGCACGACTGCAGCAGCGTCAGGAACAACCGACACCCAGCCTGCTGTTGGACTATGCAGTT
>JAZFSS010000108.1:0-4710 GCA_036446275.1 Gammaproteobacteria bacterium
GGAGCCAGATCATGACTGACAATGACCGGTTAATTATTTTCGACACCACACTTCGTGATGGTGAACAGAGCCCTGGCGCTTCCATGAACAAGGACGAAAAGGTTCGGATCGCCAAGGCACTGGAACGCATGAAAGTGGACATTATCGAGGCGGGTTTCCCCATCGCAAGCACTGGTGATTTTGAGGCGGTGAAGGCAGTAGCTCAAACCGTCAAAGACAGCACCGTCTGCGGCTTGGCCCGTGCCGTGGACAAGGATATCGATAGGGCCGGGGAGGCGTTGCAAGGGGCTGTATCAGCGCGCATTCATACATTCATTGCAACGTCTCCGATTCATATGGAGATGAAGCTGCGCATGACTCCGGACCAGGTGCTAGAGCAGGCAGTTCATTCCGTAAAGCGGGCGCGCAAGTACACCGATAACGTGGAGTTTTCACCGGAGGATGCGGGCCGGTCTGAAATCGACTTTCTATGCCGGATTATAGAGGCGGTCATTAAGGCAGGTGCCGATACGGTAAATATCCCGGACACCGTGGGCTATAACATGCCCCATCAGTTCGGCAAACTGATTCGTACTTTGATCGAGCGGGTGCCAAACTCCGACAAGGCCATATTTTCCGTACACTGCCACAATGATTTGGGGTTGGCGGTGGCCAATTCCCTTGCCGCGGTAATGAATGGTGCCCGCCAGGTGGAATGTACCATCAACGGATTAGGAGAGCGGGCCGGTAATGCGGCCTTGGAAGAGGTGGTAATGAGCGTGCGTACGCGCCAGGATGTGTTTGCCTGCGATGTCCGCTTGGATAGCACGCAAATTGTTCCTTGTTCCCGCTTGGTGTCCGGTATCACTGGTTTTACCGTTCAGCCCAACAAGGCCATTGTCGGAGCAAACGCCTTTGCCCATGAGTCGGGCATTCATCAGGATGGCGTGTTGAAGAGTCGCGAGACCTACGAAATCATGCTGGCACAGGATGTGGGTTGGGCTGCCAACCGGCTGGTATTGGGCAAGCACTCCGGGCGCAATGCGTTTCGTAGCCGGATGAAAGAACTGGGCGTAACCTTTGATACGGAAGAAGAACTCAACGCCATTTTTTCCCGGTTCAAGGATCTGGCCGACAAGAAACATGAAATCTATGACGAAGATTTACAGGCGCTAGTGACCGATGCAGGGTTGACGGCGGGCAACGAGCATTTGCAACTGATTGCCCTGCGGGTCTGTTCAGAGACCGGCGAGACGCCTAATGCCGCGGTTACCTTGTGGGTGGACGGCGATGAACAGCGCGGTACCGCACCTGGCAGCGGTCCCGTGGACGCCGCCTTTAAGGCCATCGAAGAGATAGTCAACAGTGGCTCGGAGTTACAATTATATTCGGTCAATAACATTACCAGTGGCACGGACTCCCAGGGCGAAGTTACCGTGCGGTTGCAAAAAAAAGGCCGTATAGCCAACGGTCAGGGTGCGGATACCGACATCGTGATTGCCTCGGCCAAGGCCTATATTAATGCGCTGAACAAGATCATTGGGTCGCAACAGCGGGCGCATCCGCAATTGGGGGATGTGTAACAGAGTATGAATATCATGGGGTGTAGGATGTGCTAAGGCCGCAGGCCGAGCGCATCATTGGTTTTGATGCGCACGCTAACGCTTTGCGCATCCTACAAGAACCTTATAATGCACAAAAGGTGATCCTGTGAATACTATAGAACAACGCCGGCGCCGGTATCTGGATGCCATGGGGATCCAGGTCTGGGAATTGCGTTCCCGTGCGCCAACGCCGGATGCCCCACGGCAAGCGGCGCCGGACCCAGCCCCCGGGCCTCAAGGGCTCGCTGTAGATTGGCCTGTACTGGAGCAAACAGTACTGCAGTGCCGGTTATGCGATCTGCATGAGGGCCGGACCCAGGCGGTATTTGGCGTAGGTGACCGCGCGGCGGATTGGCTGATCATCGGCGAGGCACCCGGCGCTGAAGAGGATCGCCGTGGCGAACCCTTTGTGGGACGGGCGGGGCAATTACTGAATGCCATGTTAAAGGCCGTTGGGCTTCGGCGTGAGCAAGTCTATATCGCCAATATCGTAAAATGCCGCCCGCCCAATAATCGGGACCCACGACCAGCAGAGGCAGCCAGTTGTCGGCAATATCTGATGAGGCAAGTGGAGTTGATTCGACCAAGTCTGATTTTGGCCGTGGGACGCATCGCAGCCCACAACTTGCTCGGCACGGACTCGAGTCTTGGTAAATTGAGGGGCCGTATCCACCATTTCGGGCCGCAACAGATTCCCCTGGTGGTCACCTATCACCCCGCCTATTTACTGCGTTCTCCGGATCAAAAGGCCAAGGCCTGGAGTGACCTTCTATTGGCGCGTAGTGTAGTGCAAGGGGAACATGGGCTATGATGGAACCTACGGGATGGTGTAATCATCCTGGATTCGTGCTTGGACATCAGTTTAGTCGAGTAGCAAGTCCCGTAGGATGTGCTAAGGCCGCAGGCCGAGCGCATCATTGGTTTTGATGCGCACGCTAACGCTTTGCACATCCTACAAGAATTGGATTCGTGCTTGGATATCAGTTTAGTCGGGTATGAAGATGGTTGACAGACAAGGCGCATTGAAGTGAGCGCGGTATTGCAAGACATTGCTTCGGGTTTTCGCCCCATGGCAGAGTCGGATCTCCCGGATGTGCTGGAGATCGAGCAGTGCGTCTATGAGTATCCCTGGACCGACGGGATCTTTCGGGACTGCTTGCGTATGGATTACAACTGTTGGGTCTATGAGCGGGATTACCGCATTGTGGCCTATGGGATCGCGAGCATCGGGGGCGGAGAATCCCATGTACTGAATCTTTCTGTATGTCCGGAGGCGCAGCGCACCGGTTTAGGGCGTAGAATGCTCAGCCATTTAATTTCGGTATCCCGGCGTCACAATGCCGATGCCATCTTGTTGGAGGTGCGTCCTTCCAACCATGCCGCGTTATCTCTTTACAATGGTGCTGGTTTCAATGAAGTGGGCGTGAGAAAAAACTATTATCCTGCCCGGGAAGGGCGGGAAGACGCGCTGATTCTGGCCCGTAGCGTTCGCTACGCCGTCGTAGAACCTGCGTCTCGCGGGGAACCCAAACCTTCCCGGCTGGGGGCCAGTCCTACCCCGCCGTCGTAGGACCCGCGCCTCGCGGGGAACCCAAACTGATTGAATAAACATGAGTCGTATCACTCAAGAGGCGGCGCGACGCCGTACCTTTGCCATTATTTCCCACCCGGATGCCGGCAAAACCACGCTGACAGAGAAGTTGCTATTGTTCGGCGGTGCAATTCAGCTCGCCGGTACCGTGAAGGGTCGCAAGGCGGCGCGACATGTGACGTCCGACTGGATGGAGTTGGAGAAACAGCGCGGTATCTCCGTGACTTCCTCGGTAATGCAGTTTCCCTACCAGGACCGGATCATAAATTTATTGGATACTCCCGGGCACGAGGACTTTTCCGAAGACACCTACCGGACCCTCACGGCGGTGGATTCCGCACTTATGGTAATTGATGCGGCTAAGGGTGTTGAGGAGCGAACCATCAAGCTGATGGAAGTGTGCCGGTTACGGGATACCCCCATCTTTACCTTCATCAATAAGCTGGATCGGGAAGGGCGGGAGCCCATTGAGGTTCTAGATGAGGTGGAATCGGTGCTCAAGATTCAATGCGCACCGGTGACCTGGCCTATTGGCATGGGTGGCCGTTTTAAAGGGGTTTATCACCTGATAGAAGATAGCGTGCATCTATATATGCCGGGACAGTCCAGTAAAAGACAGACAGCCACCATAATTAACGGATTGCATAACCCACTGTTAGATGAGGTGTTGGGAGGCCAGGTTCAGGAGCTGCGTGATGAAATGGAATTAGTGCAAGGCGCCAGCCACGCATTTGATCACGAGGCTTATCGTAGTGGCATGTTGACCCCGGTCTTCTTCGGGTCTGCTATCAACAACTTTGGTATTCAGGAATTATTGGATCATTTTGTGGAAAATGCGCCGGATCCTCAAGCGCGGGATGGCACCCTGCGTGAGGTAAATGTCAACGAAGAAAAGTTTAGCGGCTTTGTTTTCAAGATACAGGCCAATATGGATCCGGCGCACCGGGATCGTATTGCCTTTCTGCGGATATGTTCGGGCAGCTATTCAAAAGGAATGCGGATGCGCCATGTACGCATTGGGCGGGACATCCAAGTTGCCAATGCCATGACATTTTTAGCCTCTGATCGTGAGCATGTAGAAACGGCATTTCCGGGAGACATCATTGGCTTGCATAATCATGGCACTATTCGTATCGGCGATACTTTTAGCCAGGGAGAAAATCTTAAGTTTACGGGGATCCCAAGCTTTGCGCCGGAGCTGTTTCGCCGTGCAATTTTGAAAGATCCCTTGCGACTTAAGGCTTTGCAAAAGGGTCTGGACCAGCTTTGCGAAGAGGGCGCAACCCAGCTATTTCGCCCGCTGAAAAACAATAACCTCATCCTAGGTGCTGTGGGCGTGTTGCAGTTCGATGTGGTCGCGTACCGGTTACAGAATGAATACGGTGTCGATTGTGTGTTTGAAAATGTTCAGGTGGCGACTGCCAGATGGGTAGAGTGTGACGACAGCAAAGAACTGGATCGATTCCGCAAAAAGGCGTTTGAGAATCTTGCCGTGGATCAGTCGGAGGAACTGGTCTACATTGCGCCTACTCAGGT